>JAKAVX010000512.1 GCA_021827465.1 Deltaproteobacteria bacterium
TTGCACTTGTGGCGCCGGCGCCGCAAAACCGTCCGCGTCGGGAGCGGGACCCATCCCCGGCACTTGGCTCACGACCGCCTTGATGCGCGGGTCGTGGCCGGCGACGTAGATAACATGGCCGCCACCGAAGCTCGATCCCCACAGGCCGATTCGCGCCGGATCAACCACCGGCTCCCCGATCAGATAGTCGAGCGCATTGTTGATGTCGCGATTTTGATCGAGCGGATCGACTATTTCCCTGACTGGCCTGCCGCGCACGGTGATATAGCCTTCCGCGTCGGGCTGTGGCTGTTTGTCTGGAGTGGCGATTCGCGCGTCGCTCTCGAACCATCCACGATAATCGAACGTTAGGCAGACAAAGCCTGCGGTGCAGAAAAACGGCGCGTAGGTCGAGTTCAGATGCGACTTCGGTCCGCCCCATCCGTGGCACAGCAAGATCGCCGGGCGTGTTTCGCCTTGCTGAAGATCATCCGGCACAAACAGATCCGCCGCCATCCGCGTTCCTTCACTGAAGATTGTGACTTCCTTTTTCATGATGGATTCGCGTTCCCTCCATGGTTCGCGTCATTGTTATCCGTCCCGCATCTTCACGACGCGCGCACGCCGTGACAGAATGCCCGGCTATGGCGGCGAAGGACTTTTCGGCGCAAGCCGGCTCGCCGGGCCGCGCACAGCGCGGCGCAGGCGGCGAGATCACCGTCTTTCTTGCGCGCAAGATTATCACGATGGACCCCGGTTGGCCGATCGCGAGCGCCGTCGCAGTGCGCGACGGCCGCATCGTCTCCGTCGGTTCGCTCGACGAGTTGAAACCGTGGCTTAGCGGCGCGCGCTATCGGATCGACGACCGCTTCGCCGACTCGGTGCTGATGCCGGGGTTTATCGATCCGCATCAACACCTGATTTTGGCCGCGATGACGGCGCGCTTGCCCAACGTTGCTTATTACGACACGCCGCGCCCCGACGGACCGCCGCTCCGCGGCGTAAAAACCCGCGAAGAAGTGATCGCAAGATTGCGCGAGTACGCCGCGCGCGGCGAGCTAACCGGCGGCATCCTGCTTGCCTGGGGATACGACGCGACCGCGGTGGGTGGGCATCTGGGCCGCACCGATCTCGACCAGGTATCGCAGACGATTCCCGTGCTGGTTTGGGACGCGTCGGTGCATCACGCCTACGCCAACTCGGCATTCCTGGCGAACCGAGGGATTGACGCCGCTTCAAGCGGCCAATTCCTCGGCACCAATGCGGCCTACCGCGTCCTGCTGCCCGCGATGGCGCCGATGCTCGAAGGCGACGGCGCGATCGATCTGCTGCGCTGCGGCATCGGTATCTACAGGATTGGTGGGATCACGATGGTCGCGGAGTTGGCGTTTGGCGCAACCGGCATCGCGCTCGAAGAGGTGGTCGTCCCGGCCGTGTACAATGACCCCGCGGCACCGATGCGCGCGGTAGCGGTCGCGATGGCGAGTGTGTACGGCGATGAGAAACACGAGCGCGCGATCGAACACGTGTTGGCGCTGAGGGCGCGCAGCACCGATAAGCTCGCTTACAACGGCGTCAAGTTCTTTTCTGACGACGCATTTCTAGCCTTCACGATGCGCGTCGGGGCGCCGGGCTATGTCGATGGGCACGAAGGAATTTGGCTGACCGAACCGGCCGAGCTTTATGACCGGATGCTCCCGTGGTGGCGGGCTGGATTCCATATTCACGTGCACTCCAACGGCGAAGAGAGTCAGGATGTCGTGCTCGCCGCGCTGGCGCGGATGCTCGAGACTTATCCCCGCTTCGACCATCGTTTCACCTTCGAGCATTACGGCCTTTCGCGTCCGGCGCAGGCGCGGCGCTTGAAAGCGCTCGGCGCGGCGGCCAGCGTCAATCCTTCGTATGTGCATCGGCGCGCCGAACTGAGCGAGGCCGGATTGGGTGTCGATCGCGCGCGACTCTCCGCCCGGCTGGGAACCCTCGTGCGCGAAGGCGTGCCGACCGCGCTGCACACCGACACTCCCGTCGCGCCGGCGCTGCCGCTCACGTCGGTGTGGACGGCGGTCAACCGCTTCGGCCAGTCGGGCGGCGTGCTTGGTCCCGAGGAGCGGGTCACCGTCGAGCAGGCGCTGAGGATGATTACGATCGACGCGGCCTACGTGCTCGGCGTCGATCACCTCGCGGGAAGCATCGAGCCCGGCAAGTTCGCCGACTTCACGGTCCTCGAGCACAGCCCCCTCGATGTTGCCCCATCGGAGATAAAAGACATCCCGATTCACGCAACGGTGGTCGCGGGAAACGTTTTCCCGCTAACCAAACATTCTGAGTAGTACTGCTCGGAATGGCCCGCGATGTGGCACAACCCGCCTGGATTCTCTCGAACGCGATTGTTGCACGTTCGATCAGGTCGTCCCAGCCAGCGAGTAGGGGGCGGCGGCGTTTCGGCGTCCGGCGCGCATGGATTCTTGCGAGCGACCATTTTATAGGGAACCCGGTAACCCTATCCTGCGAGGCTAAGACTACATCACAAGCCCGATCAGCTTCGCCGCGGCTTCGCGCGTTCCTTATGCCGCACCGCGTAGGCCGGCTCGATTTCCGCCAGCAACTCGACCAGGCCGATCGTCTCGGCGTTAACACCAAGGTCGTATCGCGCCGTCCCCGGATGGACGACGTACAGATGCGAAAGCTTGAGATCATCGAGCGCGATACGCATTGAGCGCGTCAGGCGCGGCGCGTCAGCGTATTTGACCTCGACGCCGACGCGCTTGCCTTTCACGGTGATGAGCAGGTCCAACTCGGCGCCGGCTTGGGTGCCCCAGTAATAGGCGTCCCGCCGTCCGGTCAGGCTCAGGATCTGTTCGATCACAAATCCTTCCCATGAGGCGCCGAGCTTGGGATGCGATTCGAGGGCGCGAAAAGACTCCGTGCCGAGGAGCGAGTGCAGAATGCCGGAGTCGCGGACGTAGAGTTTGGGCGATTTGATTTCACGCTTCCCGAGGTTCTCGAACCACGGCTGCAGCTCGCGGACCACCAGCGCGCCTACCAGGACGTCCGCGTGCCTGCGCACCGTGGTGTGCGCCTCGCCCAAAGAGCGTCCGATCTCCGACGCGTTCCAAACTTGCCCATGATAGTGGGCTAGCATCGTCCACAGCCGCCGCAGGGCGCGCGCCGAGATGTCGATGCCGAACGTGCGCACGTCGCGTTCCAGGAAGGTGCGAATAAAATCGCGGCGCCAGGCGGCGCTTTCAGCGTCGTTGCGCGCAAGGAACGAGCGCGGGAATCCGCCACGGAGCCACAGCCGGCGCATCGCCGGCGCGCCGACTTCGCGCAGTCCGAAGCCGCTCATGTCC
>JAKAVX010000513.1 GCA_021827465.1 Deltaproteobacteria bacterium
TGATTCGAAGTTGGGAGCGAAGCTGACTTTGGGTCCCAGCCGCATCGATTTGGCGAAAGCAATGTTCCCAGAATCTACGGCGAACGGGCAGCAGCGGATAGTCGTCAACAATGAATGCGCGATCTCCCGACACCTCCCCGACGCGCGTGCCCTGCAACTGCCGAGAAACTTCGCCTGCATGTTTATCCAGCAACGATCGCACAGTTGGAATCTCCGACGCCTTCTTTTGGAGCAATACCTTGCGAGTAACGGTTTCAACTTCTGTGTCAGATAGTTGAACCCGGATAGTGAAGCGATCCATTAGGCGTTGGAGGAGAGGCGCATCGGTTAATGCACTCTGGCCTGCACCCACGACCATAACGCGGCTGCCGAGTTGCTTCGACACAGCCTCGGTAACTTCGGTGACCAAGACAGAACGGTCATTGGAGTCTCCGATATACTGCTGTACTTCGTCTAGAATAAGCAGTGTACACGGCAAGCCCTCCGATCCAGATCTTAGTTGCAGGGCTTCTTTTACAGTGCGCAAGAAATCACTGCTCGAAATGTCGGATTGCTTTGGCGGGAATTGGGCTTTGAGAAGCTGCTTCGCCTCAGCTTCACTATTTGCAAAGTTTGGTTCGACCTCCATCACCGCCTGGGCTATCCGCGCACTAACGTAGAGATCATTCAGCTCAACGCTAAACGACCGGCCCGCGTGCTCAATTATGGATTTGACGCGGTCGAAACAGCCCAGCGAATGGAGCCACAAACAGAACCGAGCTTGAGGATACTGTTCAGGAAGCCCGGTAGCATTTAGCAAAATACCAACGATAGTCAAGCGCACGTTGTCTGTGGTCCCGCCTGGTAGCGATCCCGCGGCCGCCAACACGCCGCCAGCCCGCTTTCTAGCGACATCGAGCTCCCTCAAGAGAGCGCGAAGCTCTTCCGGAATCGAGGGTACGAGACTGCGCGCGGTTACGCCGTCAGGGAACTTTGTATCCTGCCATAAGTGGGAGAGCATTTTCAGGAAGTGAGATTTCCCACTGCCGAAGAAGCCGCTAACCCAAGCAGCGCGCTGGCTGGTCCGATCCAAATTGTCGAGAAACGAACGGATAATCTTCTCGATGCCATTTGCGTACTCGCCCTCGCATACGAATACTGACAGCTCGCCGCGTAGTTCAGCGAGTGTCTGAGTACTGTCAAGATCCGCGATGCGTGCGTGTCCCAAGTTAACTAACGGATGAGTCGCAGGATCCCTTTGCAAGATGTCCTTGATCATCATATATTGGCTCCTTCGCCATGTAGCGTAATTGGCACGGCAAGGTAGTTCCAGCCGTCGCGCGCATCGAGCAAACGATAATTATCTTGCTCAAACTGCCCGGGGAAGAAAACGAGGAGACGTCCGCGGATCTCACGCTCAACCAACTTCAGAATATTCGAAACGCGAGCTAGGCCAAAAAGCGAACCGACACCAAACACCGCGAGCACGGCAGATTCGTTGATATCAGGTCGGTTGAGCTGCTTGCGCAAGCGCTCCGCCACGTACTTGGGAAATTCAGCGTCTAACTTAAGATGCAGATCCTCGGGTGACGAAAAGTACTCGTCTTTATATTCAACTCCCGCCATCCATTGTGCAAACGAATCGGCAAGATCAATTTCATACCACTCGTAACCAGACTGGCGAGTAGCCATTTCGAATGCTAGTTTTCTGGCCCTCAATGTGCGCTCCAAATCCTTATCGTAAACCACAATAACTACGCGTTGAGCGCCGGCGATCGTGCGCTGCCAGGGCGTTGCGATATGCCTTGCGTACCGCTCCGACAGCTCTTCGATTCGACCCATCGTCAGGCTCTACTTTGGATCGGATCTAAACGAGAAACGTTTAGCTCGATCACAGCGCTGGCGACGCGCATATCTAAAAGCCCGATTTGCTTCGCTTCAAGCGCCAAGCGCTGCGCGATCGATGGGGAGCAGTCAAGGATTCTCAGCCACGAAGAAGATAGCGTAGCCGCACCGCTAAATCCAGCGCCATTCGCGAGATAAACAGCGAAAGCAACGCTAGCAGGCGTAGCAGAAACTCTTCGTCTCTTTTTGAATGTCCTGCCCTCAAGATGACCGGACTGCGTCCAAGAACTCGCTGCGTTTCGGCACACTTTTTCGAGTACGCGTTCGTTAAGACGATCTCCAACTAATGATCGCAGCGCCTTCTTCATGGGCTCGCGTTGAAAATCAAGGCCGGCTTCAGTGGGGATGATCGCTGCGCACGTTGCCGCCAACAGAGGGTCACGAGCGATCGCTGCCAGGATCGCGAGAAGTGGCCGGCCACTTTGATCAATATCCCACAGTCGCCGCAAGACTCGGAAAAGCGGAATTGCATTGTCCAATCCATAGAGTTCGCCGAGGCGCTGGTTAGTGAGCCGACGCGTTGCAGCGGTTGCCTTCGATAGGCAGTTCCCTTCGATAATCTCGTGTCCATAGTCCGACCTTGAGGCGTTAGCCGGAGCCGCCAGTAGCACCTGACGCAGCTCCTCGAACATCATTGTCCGGCTTGAGTGAGTTCCTCTCGCGCCAATTCTGAACCCGATGGGGCCGGAAGTCGGAACCTCGGCGGAGGCGAAGAGCGACGAAAAGGCTGAAAAGTCCACAAATACCTCAAGGGATTGCCGATAGGCCCAACCTTCTTAGGCGCTAGCGCTAAGAGCCCTCTTGCTCCGCCGGCAAGTTTGCCGGCGGAGCAAGAGGGCTCTTAGCGCCTTCTCTCTAAGCCGTCGCGAGTGCCCTGTACTCCACAAGCGCGGGGCTGAAAAGGCCGTACGAATGATGACAGAGGTGGCGCCGGGTTTTTGGACACGAAATCGGCACCCGTTATGTGATGACTCGCCGAGTTACGCGGCCTCTTCGGTCGGCTGATTGAAGTATACCGCATCCGGCGTTCGGCCGCCAAGCGACGAATGCGGTCGATGTGCGTTTGGGCGCGCCTCCAAAGCGACAACAGCGGCAAAATAGTGCATCGAGGAATCGGCCTCGCATCGGGGCCGATTCCTCTCCTCAAAGATTTCCGCCGAATATGCGCCTTTTTACGCCGCCGCCAACAACACTCGTCTCCATGCATCGTACCTGACGGAGTCGTAGCTCCGCCTTTCCCCTCAACGCTGGCGAGTAGGCCCGGGGCCTTTCACCCCGAGCCTCTCACAGATCCGTAAAAGCAAGGTTCGGGGCGTTCGTTCGATCCAAGACCCTCGGGGGGCACCCAAAACCGGCCAGCTGTGGGCAGTTGAAAACCGGCCAGTAGTCGGTGGGCAGTTCTAAATAGGCCACGGCTAGGGTCATCGTCGGCTCGGAC
>JAKAVX010000514.1 GCA_021827465.1 Deltaproteobacteria bacterium
ACGCCGAAAGAAGGATGCGAACGCCAGATGCAGACGGTGCAGCGTGACCTGCGCCGACTGCGCGTTGAGCCCGGCATAGCGTTCATCGCTGGCGCGCAGGTCGGTGAGATCGCGCATCTGATCGTAGGCCGACAGACTCTTGCGCTGGAGCCGCCAGGCCGCGATCCGCTGTTCGAGCGCCGCGTTATAGAGCCGTTGGTGCAAACCGAGCATGTCGCGCAACGCCGCCTCTTGCGAAGCGGACGGATACAGGCGATAGGCGACCTTGCGCGAGACGGGTTCCATCCTCATATAGTGTACCTTCGTTATGGTAGCCAAACAAGAGCTGAGGACGCTCCATCATAGTGTTTTCGACCTCTATCTCCATTTAGTCCGCATTCGCCAGATGAAGGTGCAAAAGTTGCTGCAACTTCATCGAGATTTCGTCATAATAACAGCATGTTCTGCTTGATCGATCAGGGCTTGCATGCCGACCCGGCGGGTGAAGCGCAAAACGATACTCGGCGCGTAGATTTTGACCGCCGCGTTACGATGCAGTTTCGCGGCTCCGTTGTAACATCCGACGCAGGTCTGCTCGCTTAGCGCGAATTCGATGACGCGCTTGGTCTGAGCGCGACGGCTGGAGAAGCACTGGCTGACGCACGTACGGGCAAAAACGGCCGTCATGCATTGGGCGGCATGCTGCGTCAGTCGGTGTTCGGCCGCCTCGCGGGCTACGAGGATGTGAACGACGCCGAGCGGCTGCGTCACGATCCGGCGATGCGCCGGATCGTCGGCGGCAAAGCGGCGAAAGGTCGCGCGGCGTCGCCGAGCCAGATGGGCCGGTTCGAAACGCGCTGGCTCGCAGGGCCTGGCAATCTCCGCGCCCTTGCCGATCTATCCGGCCAGTGGATCGACCGTGTTCGCGGGCACCGGTCAACCGATGAGGTCATCCTCGACCTCGATTCGAGCGTGAGCCCGACCCACGTCGAGCAAGGGCACAGCGTCCGGAACGGCCATTTCGGCTGCACGTGCTACCATCCACTCTTCGTTTTCAACCAGTTCGGCGATTTGGAGCGGTGGGCGCTTCGACCGGGCAACGTTCACAGCGCGGGTGGTTGGGAGCAGGTGCTCAAGCCGGTCGTCGCGCGTTACCGAGGAACGGTGCAACGTATCGCCTTTCGAGGCGACGCTACCTTCGCTCGGCCGAATATGTACGAGTTCTTGGAAGCCGAAGGTATCGAGTACGCGATCCGCCTGCCAGCGAACCAGGTATTGCAAGAGCGCATCAGCCATTTGCTCAGGCGGCCGCAGGCGGGGGCGCTCCTGCAACTATTTCCGCAGGAAGTCTGATCTATGTGGTCGATTTTTCGTCAGACAACCGCGACAATAGTGCCTCGTGGGAGCTAGGAGCAAACGATAAGTGCGAGCTATGTCTATGTGCCTTTGGTCACTACTGGGTGGCTTGGGTCTTGTGGGGGCGACCGCTCCAGGAGGAGCTACTGAAGCGCCTCCCCCGAGCGCTAGGCAATTCTATAATGCCGCCATCTCGGCTATGCAGGGTCTGAGCGAGCCAACGCAAGTGCGATTTTTGACATCCCTATCAGGCAGCGGGCTAGATGTCGAAGTGGTCAAGGATCAAGATGGCCGCGCGCAGATAAACATCTCCGGGGGGCGCGGAAGCGTGGTTCGAGCTTACCCGACCACCTTTGTCTCCCACACAAATTCGGCTTCGGTGACGTTACCGACCGGCGACGCTCGTTCGGGTTCAGCGCTCTTTAACCCGACCTGGCTTGGCTCCCGAGCATGGCTGGAGCGGGGCTTTAGCAACACCGAACATGTCGTTCCCCAAGTGACGCCCCCGCCAAGTCCCGCTACGGGTGAAATGCGGGTCATCGCCGTTGTCCACAGCATGGACAGTGGATATTACGATGTGAAGGACGGTGGCGCATCGCGATGCGATGATGGAAGCGTCGGGCAGGCATTATTTTTGTCCGCAAAGACCAATCCCGCGACACACCCCTTATCGCAGGTGATAATCGAACCCCAAACGATGCGGTTTTGTTCGATGACGTTCGCCCTCCGTGGCACATCGGGTTCAATTGGATACACTGGCGTCGTTCGTCTGAACTACGGTAGCGTTGGAAAGTACTGGTTAGTGCGCAATGGAGTGATCGATATCGAGGCGCGATTCCTGGGGTTTGGCCTGAAGCACTTTCTAGTAGAGTTTTCGTACAATCATCTGACTTTCGACTAATTCCTCGGCATCGCGTGTCGGCAACGAACTTGTGCAGTTGGCTCAACGCGAGCACTATAATAAGTCTTTGTTCCGCCGACGAGCGGCCCATAACGCGGGAATTAATCCGTACCACGTCAAGAGCGGTGGCGCGACCAAAAAACGTTAGTTTAACCGTTCTCTAAAGCGCGAGGTGGTCCCCGCTCGACTTATCGGGTCGGGCGTGGAGGTACCGTCCTGTCGTTGCGATCGATCCGTGGCCGAGCGTATCGCGTACGGTCGCGAGGTCGGCGCCGCGGCGCAGCGCGTGCGTACCGTGTGAATGGCGCAAGAAGTGGGGGGAGACCGGCAGGCCTTCGATCCCGGCGACCTTCGCGGCGCGCTTTACGCGCTTCCACGCGTTGCAGGCGCTCATTGCAAACACCCGATCGTCGCTAAACGTTTCCTCGGTGCGCAGCGCCTGCGGTTCTTGCCAGGTTCCTCGCGAGAGCCGGACGACACGGGTCTTGCCGCCCTTGCCGGTCACGTTGTCCACGCCATCGATGAGATTACGCCAACGCAGGCCGACGAGTTCGGAGACACGCAATCCCCCGTTGTATAGCAGCCGAAGCAGCGCATGATCACGCGGATTGTTTTCCACGGCCTCCAGTAGCGCGAAAACCTGGCGTTCGCTGAGAATTCGCTCCGCAAGCTTTTGTTCAACTTTCGGTGCGCGAATCGCGGCACCGACATTGAACGGCATATATCCCTTTAGTTCTCGTCACGAAGTATCGTCGCCGTTGTATGGACGCAGCGATCCTCGCACGCCTCCAAGCGATCTTTGGAAATCTGGCAAAGCGGTGGGACTGCGAGCTTCTGGAGTTTAACGGCGAGGTCGCGTCTGATCCGTCTTCTGGAGCCGCGCGTATTGCATCGTCAGTTGCGGCGGCGCTCCGCTCTCGGTGCTCAAGCAGTACGTCCAAGGCCAAGCTGGCGTGGAGAGCGGCGAGCATTGAGCGCCCTGCCGAGCGCTGCGGCGCTTCACCACCAGCCAACGGCGGGAGACGCCGTATGGCTGGAGCACTGCGCCGCTCTTTGGTAGGGTTTGCCCCCATACGCAAGCCCGC
>JAKAVX010000515.1 GCA_021827465.1 Deltaproteobacteria bacterium
GGCCTGGTACGATGAGAAGTACGGCGAAGGCGGCGCGCTGCATCGCGGCGAGAACAACTACCTCCGCAAGGTTGGCGCTCCGTGGAAGTCCAACAAGGTCGAGGAGGTAATCGCCCATCCGAGGACGCGGCCGGCCGAGTGGGTCCAGGAAGCGCTCGTCGCCTATATCGACTACTGCGTGAAGAACTTCGGCCAGTGGCCGGTTACCTACAACCCGATGCAGGCGCACTTCGGCGCGGTGATTCACAACGTGGACGAGGAATTCTACGACACGTACTACAAGGAGGGTTATATCAACGACCGGATCCGCAATCGGTCGAAGATATGGCATGACTGAGCCGGACCACGATGCAGTCTTACACTCTGTACCGGATACTACGGCTCATTCACATTTACTCCGCGATCGTCCTGGTTGGGGCGATCATATTTAACACGGTGATCCTGATGCCGGCGCTGCGCCGGATTTCGCCCGCCCAGTCCGCGGTCGTCTCGCAGAAAATCGGCGGGGGACTGATGATGCTGGGCGGGTCGGCCATCGTGTTGCTCGGAGTAACGGGCTTTTTGCGCTTGTGGCTGCTCGGGATGCTGCCCGCCATGTTTTCACGCGTAGCATTCGCGATGCCGCACCTGCGCTGGATCCTCCTCATGATGGTCACGTGGTTCGGGCTTCTGATCACCGGCACCCTCTCGGGCATCTGGTATAGAACGGTCCTGACCAAAAAGCTTCCATACTCAGCAGGCCTGCGCGATCTCGAGGTGCGGCGCGCGGCGCAGGAGAAAGTCGCCTTGTGGCAGGAACGCCTGGCGTATTTCAACCTGGCGCTGGCGTTGCTGGCGGCGCTCGGCGGAATTCTCGCGTCCTTCTGATTGCTGAGCAACGATGGCTTTGCCGAATCTCGCGGACTATCCGTTTTACCGCGAGCGTCTTGGGCTGGGCGGACGGCCCGCGCCTTGGACGCTCGCGGATTTGGAGAGCTACGCCGCCGCGCACCCGGGCGATCCCTTCGCGGGCCGGGTTATCGGCAAGGCGAGGCCCACCGTCTCGCTCCAGATGGAAGCGACCGACGAACCGCCGATCTGGACGGGCCTGAATCCCCCCGAGCTAGACCGATGGGCCGAAGTGGTCGAGCGGATGTGGTCGCGATGGGGTGCGGTCGCCGGTGAAACGGTTGCGTTCTTCGACTACGGTTCGAGTCCAATGGTCCTGCTCGCCTCGGGCGGCTACGTCGGCTATCTGCGGCGCGGCGCGGCCGAGCGTCTCGGCATGTTCGCGGTGTGCAACGACGGCGTGGCCACGATGGCGCCGCGAATGGCCGGTATCGTGCAGACCGTCAAGCCGACGATGCTCGTGCTGAGACGCGACCTGATCGCTCCGTTCGCCTCCGCGCTGGAAACGGCGGGTGTTTCGCTCGCGGGAACCGCGCGATGGACCGCGATGAGCGAGGTCGAAGGCGTCGTGACTCGCGAGCAGTCCGAAGCGGCAAGCGCGAGCCTCGGCGTGCGCGTGCTCAGGATACTCAGGTGCGACGCGATATTCCTGCTCGCGGGTGAGTGCCCTGAGTGCCGATGCTTTCATCTCGATAACCGCTACCAGGCCGAGGAGTTGCCGTCGGGCGAGGTCGCGATAACCACAACCTTCGCGATGACCTGCCCGTCGGTGCGTTACAACCTGGGTGCGGCGCGTCTGGCGGGTAGGGGATGCCCGATCGAGCCGCGCGTGCAGCGAATCGAATGCTGAACAAGGAACCATTCGACGATCTCGATCGCCTGTCGCCCGCGGAACTCGAGCGATGGTGGGTGCGGCGCCTGCGCGCGGTCTTTACGGTCGCGATCCGGGAGATGCCGTTCTACCGCGAGCGGTTTGCCGCCGCCGGATTCGATCCGGCGAGCTTCCGCACGCTCAAGGATCTCGATCGGATGCCGATTTTCGCCAAGGCCGACCTGCTCGCGGTGCAGCGCGAGACTCAAAGCCAGCGGGTCGGAATCGAGCGAGGCGCCGACGATCCCTCTTCGCGCACCACCTTCAGCCTTAGTTCCGGAACCGCGGGCACGACCTTCATCACGCATACCGCGCGATGGCGCCGCGCGCAGGGGATGTCGTCGTGCCGGGCGCACTGGTGGGCGGGACTGCGCCCGGGCGGTTCGTTGGTGATGTCGGCGCCGGCATGGCACAGCTACGCCGCAATCCAGCCGTTCATCGCGATGCATTTCGGGATGCGGTGCGTGGTGGTTTCGGGCACCTATCTTCCGCGTTTCGCGGACCGCGTCGTCGACGCGATAGTCAACTTCCGGCCGCACTTTGTCACGATGTTTTTGCCGATGGTATTCTCGATCCTTGACGCGGCGCGCCGCCGCGGTATCGCCGGCAACGAGCTCTTCGCTGGAGTAAATAGTCTCGTGGTTACCGGAGCGGCGATCACGCCGGGAATGCGTGAGCACTTGAAAGATCTGACCGGACTGAAGCGCGTTGCCGAGATTGCCGGCACGAGCGAGAATCTTCTTGCCGTCGATTGCCCGCGCGCCGAGGGGCTTCACGTCGTGTCCGACACCTGCCACGCGCAGATAATCGACCGCAAGACCGGGCTTCCCGCCGCCGACGGTGAGCGTGGCTCCGTCGTGCACTCGGCGCTGGTTCCGTACGGCTCGCTCTATCTTCGCTACGACAGTGGAGACGTCGGCGTGATCAACCACACGCCGTGCGCGTGCGGGCTTCCCTCGCCGCGTATCAAGCTGCTCGGGCGATGGGAAGACTGCTTCAGTATCGGCGCGCGCCCGCTCCTGCCCTACGACGTTCAGCTTGCGCTCGAAGAGGAAGTGCCGGAGTTGAAAGGCGCGGCGTGCGTGATCACGCGTGAAGGTCTGGCGGAGGGTAAGCTCCGGCTCTTGCTGATCGAGCCTCACGGAGCCTCGGCCGCCTCGCTGCTTGATCACTCACGCTCGGCCCTGTCGCGCCGTTTCGAGGTTCCGGTCGAGATAACGCCGGTCAGGGATCTGCCGCTTCGCTTCAAGGGCGTCCCGCCGATCCTTTCCGAACGGGAGGCTCAGCTATGAGCAAGGGCGCGCTTGGTCTGTTGGCGGCCTACTGGCCCGAGGATACGCCGCGCTATGCGCATATTCCGCTGAAGACGGTCGGCGATATCACGATTTACGAGCAGGCCGCCGCCGCGGCCGACCGCGCCGCGCTGGTCAGCGCGTCGGGAACGCTGACCTATGGAGCGCTCGCCGAAAGCGCGCGTCGTTTCGCCGACCGCCTGCGCTCCCGAGTTAAGCGCGCGTCGCGTGTGGCAATCGTCGCGTCTGACGCGGCCCGGATGCTGGTT
>JAKAVX010000516.1 GCA_021827465.1 Deltaproteobacteria bacterium
GCGGCGGAATCTCTCGTCGGCAGGAAGCTCGACGACGCGGCGATCGAAACCGCGGCCTCGCTTGCCTCCGAAGCGGCAAGCCCGATCGACGACATGCGCGGGACCGCCGAGTTCCGCCGTCACGTCGTCGGAGTGCTGACCCGGCGCACTATCCGGATAGCGGCCGAGCGCGCTCGCACGGCATGAACTGACACGCAACAGTTTCATCAGGCGAAAAGATTTGGAAATGTCGAAAAAAGTACGGGTCGAAACCACTATCAACGGCGAAGCGGCGGAATTCCTGTGCGAGCCGCGCCAGAGCCTGCTCGAAGTCCTGCGCGACGTGCTGGAACTAACCGGCAGCAAGGAAGGATGCCTCACGGGCGACTGCGGCGCGTGCAGCGTTATCGTTGACGGACGCACCGTGTGCTCGTGCCTGATGCTCGGCGTCGAGGCCCAGGGCAAGCGAATCTCAACCGTCGAGGGGCTGGCCAACGGCACCGGGCTTCATCCGCTGCAGCAGAAGTTTTTGGAGGACGCGAGCCTCCAGTGCGGTATCTGTACGCCCGGATTTCTGATGTCGGCCAAGGCTCTCCTCGACCGCAATCCCAACCCGACCGAGGCGGAAGTGCGCTACACGCTGGCCGGAAATCTCTGCCGATGCACCGGGTACGACAAGATCGTTCGCGCGGTGCTCGAAGCGGCCAAGGCGATGCAGGCGGGCGGATGATCTGCGCGCGTCTTAGGCGTTACAATAGGCATCTCGCACCCAATCGCTACGCGTTCTCCTGAAGGGGAGTCTGACCATGGCAGAAGCAGGCACTAACGGGCATTTCAAGGTGATCGGAACCCGTCCGATCCGCCATGACGGAGTCGACAAAGTCACGGGACGCGCGAAGTACGGCGCGGATTATTCGTTTCCCGGGATGCTCTACGGCAAGGTGCTGCGCAGCCCGCATGCGCACGCGGTTATCAAATCGATCAATTTCGACAAGGCGCTCAAGCTTCCCGGCGTGAAGGCCGTCGTCACGTCGGTCGACCTGCCGGAAGCCGAGGACAAGGCCGAGCAGGTCGGCGAGGCCGCGATGAACCCTCGTTACCTCTCGATGAATATCCTCGCGCGCGGCAAGACGCTGTACGACGGGCACGCGGTCGCTGCCGTCGCGGCCACCAGTCCCCATATAGCAGAGGAAGCGCTCAGGCTGATCGAGGTGGACTACGAGGTCCTGCCCCCGGTGATGAGGCTCGAGGACGCGATGAAGCCGGGCGCGGAGATACTGCTCCCGAACCTGCGCAACAAGGAGGAAGGCGACAACCCGACCAACGTCGCGCAGCATATCCAGTTCAAGCGCGGCGATATCGAAGCCGCCTTCAAATCCGCCGATTTCGTCGTCGAGCGCGAGTTCCGCACCGAAACCGTTCACCAGGGCTATATCGAGCCGCATAACGCCGTGGGTATCTACAACGCCGACGGCCATGCGACGATCTATTGCTCGACCCAGGGCATCTTTGACGTGCGCTCGATGAGCGCGCAGGTGCTCGGGATGCCGGTCGGAAAGATCAAGGTCGTCCCGGCGGAAATCGGCGGCGGTTTCGGCGGCAAGACCACCATCTATCTCGAACCGCTCTCGGTGCTGCTCTCCAGGAAGACCGGAAAGCCGGTCAAGCTCGTGATGACGCGCTCGGAAGTGCTTCGCGCCAGCGGTCCGACCTCCGGCTCGAAGATACGGGTCAAGATGGGCGCGACGCGCGACGGCCGGATTACCGCCGCGCAGGTGTGGATGGCCTACGAGGCGGGCGCGTTTCCCGGCTCGCCGGTCGGCGCGGGCGCGATGACGATCCTGGCGCCCTACACGATCGAGAACCTGCTGATCGACGCCTACGACGTGGTCGTCAACCGGCCCAAGTCCGCGGCCTACCGCGCGCCGGGCGCGACCAACGCCGGGTTCGCTGCCGAAACGGTTATCGACGAGCTGGGCGAGAAGTGCGGCATCGACCCGCTCGATATCCGGATCATGAACGGCGCCAAGGAAGGCACGCCGCAGGTGATCGGCCCTCCCTACAAGCGAATCGGGTTTATCGAAACCTGCGAGGCGATCAAGAACAGCGCACACTACCGCTCTCCGCTGACCGGCAAAAATCGCGGACGCGGCGTCGCGGCGGGCTTCTGGTTCAACGCCGGGATGCAATCCGCGGCGACGGTCAATATCCATACCGACGGAACCGCAAGCGTGGTGACCGGCTCGCCCGATATCGGCGGCTCGCGCGCGTCGTGCGCGATGATCGTCGCCGAAGTGCTAGGGATTCCGGTCGAGGACGTCCGCCCCGTCGTTACCGACACGGATTCTATCGGCCATACCGACGTCACCGGCGGAAGCCGGGTCACGTTCGCAACCGGGATGGCGGTCTATCAGGCGGCGCAGGACGCGGCGCATCAGCTTCGCGAGCGCGCGGCAAAAGTCTGGGAAAAGGGAGTCGATGACGTCGAACTCCGCGACGGAACGCTCCACTCCAAGGGCAACGGCGTCGCTCCGATGACGATCAGGGAGCTTGCCAAGCGGCTCGCGCGAACCGGAGGTCCGATCACCGGACGCGCCACCGTCAACGCGCGCGGCGTTGGTCCCGGATTCGCCGCGACCTGCGTCGATCTCGAGGTCGATCCCGACACCGGAAAAGTGCAGATCCTGCGATGCACCGTCGCCCAGGACGCGGGCAAGGCGATCCATCCGTCCTACGTCGAAGGCCAGATGCAGGGCGGCACCGCGCAGGGTATCGGATGGGCGCTCAACGAAGAGTACGTGTACGACGCGCAGGGACATCTGCGTAACACGGGGCTGCTCGACTACCGGATGCCGACCTGCCTCGATCTCCCGATGATCGAAACTATAATCGTCGAGGTCCCGAACCCGGGCCATCCGCTCGGCGTACGCGGGGTCGGCGAGGTGTCGATTGTGCCGCCGCCGGCGGCGGTCGCCAATGCGCTCTACCGGGCCGTCGGGGTGCGGATGACCACGCTGCCGATGTCTCCGCCGCGCCTGCTCAAGGCGATGCTCGAATCGGGGCGTGTTTACGGGCGCGAACAGGAGCATCAGGCTGCGGCGGCGGACTGATAACTCGAGGATTACAAGGCCGGGCTGCGAGCGTGGCCCGGCCTTTTCATTTGCATGGCAACTGCGGTTATTCCTTCATTGCTTCGCGGACTGACCGGCGGCAAGGAGCGGGTCAACGTCAGCGGGCGCAATCTTCGCGAGGTAATCGAGGACTTGGAGCGGCAGTTTCCGGGTATTCGGGAGCGGCTGATGGAAGGCGACGATCTAAAACCGTCGAGATCGGA
>JAKAVX010000517.1 GCA_021827465.1 Deltaproteobacteria bacterium
AAGCGTCACGAGCCCTAAGAGGAAGAGCGTAAGCCTACTCTTGTTTGCACGCATTTGCGCCTAAATGTGACTCATAGTTCATGGACGCATAATCTGCAAGCGTCTAGCAGTCCGCCAAGGTGGCGGGCGGCGCGTTCCTAACTCAAGGGTCGAATTGTCCCACTGCCAGACCCATTCGGGGCGGTTCTGCCGAGAGCGGCGGTCGCCAGACCCGTTCTGCGGCAGGCTACTTGTGGTCAGAAGCGACCGTCTGAACTGCCGCCGATGGTGCCGTTCCTGCCGCCGCGACCGGAGCCGCGAGAGGAGTCAGGTTTGCATGAATGTCGTTGACCGGCAGGGTCTTATAATCTCCGGTTACCACGTCAACTATCATTCCGGGCCAGAAAAGGACGTTGACCCAGAACACGCCCGCGATTTCCGTCTCAACCGGCAAAGTGCGTCTCTCGTAGCCGGGCATCTCGAAGGTAGCAACGTCGGGAATCGCCTTCTTCGGAACGGCAATCGAGTCTGGAGTCTTACCGGAGTAAGGTCCAAACTCATACGTCGCACCCGGCGGGTTCGAGCTAATCTGCACAGTCTCAGTGCTGCTCGTGAAAAGAGTGGCACACGATGAGCAGAATAGAACACCAGCGAGCGCCAATGCTGTTAACGCCTTGTTAGTCTTCAATTGGTCCCCCCTCTTGCGAGACTGTCAGTTCACGCTAGTTCACAGTAGCGTAAGTGCAAAAACGAGCCTAGTGCGATGAATATGCGACCCCGAGCAAGGTACTTGTTTCCGTACAAGGGACGAGCACTCGCTTGGTCGTGCGTTCAGACGGGCCGTCAAAAGGGCAGCGATCAAGGACTTCAGGCTCCACGACCTGCGGCATACGTTCGCGAATTATCAGGGGCCATGGCTGGCCTCCAGTCCCGTGGCCTTCAATCGCTTCTGGGCCGCAAAGACGGCCGCATGACGATGCACCACAGCACCTTGCCGACGATTATCTACGGTCGGCTATCGAACGGGTCGAACTCGGTGCCACGGTCGTCGCGATCGGGACTGCAGAAGACAATGCCACCAATCTGGCACCGGACGATTCGGGCGAGATGGCTGACGCGGCTAACTAACTGATTCTATTGGTGGGCGGTGCAGGTTTCGAACCTGCGACCCTCGGCTTGTAAGGCCGATGCTCTACCGCTGAGCTAACCGCCCCGGGATGCTCTAAATTACACGCCCGAGACTCGGCTGCGAAGAGTTTGATGCGTCGGAGCGAGCGCCTTCGGTGCGCCGATGCCGCAGGCGAAAGCCGTATCGCGAGCGCACGGGGCTTCGCGCGCTCCCGATCGCGTCGAAAGCACAGGGCAGGGCGTGAAGACTCGCGCATGAACGAAAAGTACCGGCTCGGCGCGAGGCACGAACCGGTACTTGAGACCGCCGTAAAAGCGTTCGCCGCGGCTCAGCGGCCGGCTGCTGAAGTGCCGGGCTGAGACGGCGGAGTCAGACCTTCGTTGAGGGAATCCTTGAGCTGCTTGCCAGGCTTGAATTTCGCCGAGCGGCTCGCGGAGATCTCGATCGTTTCGCCGGTCTTGGGATTGCGCCCGGTGCGCGCCTGGCGGGTCGACACCGAGAACGTGCCGAAGCCCGAGATGTTGACGCGCTGGCCCTGTTTGAGGGCGGCGATGACGTCGTCGAGAACGATGTTGATTGCTCGCTCAGCTTCAGCCTTGTTGAGCGGAAGCTTGTTCGCGAGAGCCTCGATAAGTTCGGCCTTAGTCATAGCGGGTCAGGTGCTCCTCCGTTTACAGTGAGGAGCGCACGCTTCGCCGGACATCCATGGCTCCGGTGCACTCCGCGTGGATGCGGATTTTTCAGGAAAGGTTGGGCGAAACTGTCGAGTCGTCTTCCTCTTCTCCATCCAGTGCGCTTTTCTCTTCGAATTGCACGGGTGTCGAAGCCGGCTTCGGAGCGAAAAATGCCTCCGGATCGGCCAGCACCAATGCCCGCCTTAGCACGTCGTCCATGTGCTCGACTGGAACCAGTTGCACCCCTTTCAGGATCGGCGCCGGTATCTCCTCGATATCCTTCTCGTTCTCCTTCGGTATCAGCACCGTCTTGATGCCACCGCGATGAGCGGCGAGGACCTTTTCCTTCAGTCCACCGATCGGAAGCACCCGTCCGCGCAAGGTGATCTCGCCCGTCATCGCGAGGTCGTTGCGCACCGGCACGCGGCATAGCGCCGAGACCAGCGCCGTTGCCAGCGTGATTCCCGCCGAGGGGCCGTCCTTGGGAATCGCGCCCTCGGGAATATGAATGTGAATGTCTATCTTCTGGTAGAAGTTCCGGTCAAGGCCGAGAAGTTCCGCGCGAGCGCGCACGTAGCTGAGCGCCGCCTGCGCGCTTTCCTGCATCACTTCGCCGAGCTGCCCCGTGACCGTGAGCTTGCCGCGCCCGGGAACGATCGTAACTTCCACGTTCAGCAACTCGCCGCCGAGTTCCGTCCACGCAAGTCCCGTCGAGACGCCGATTTGCGGCTCGATCTCCGCTATTCCGTAACGGAAGCGCGGAGGACCGAGGTACTTCGACAGGCTTCCGCCTGTCACCCTGACGTGGGCGTTGCGGTCGGTCTTGACGACCTCGACCGCGGCCTTGCGGCAGGTCGAGGCTATTTCACGCTCCAGGTTGCGAACGCCGGCTTCGCGCGTGTAGCGGCGGATTACGCCGAGGATCGCGCCGTCGGAGAACTCGATGTTCTCCTCGTGAAGGCCGTTGGCCTCACGCTGTTTCTTGACCAGGTAGCGCTTGGCGATATTGAGCTTTTCGACTTCGGTGTAACCCGGAATCCGGATTACTTCCATCCGGTCCTGCAACGGCCGCGGGATACGGTCGAGCGTATTCGCCGTGGTGATGAACATCACCTTCGACAGATCGTAATCGCAGTCGAGGTAATGGTCGTTGAAGGTGCAGTTCTGCTCGGGGTCGAGCACTTCGAGCAGCGCCGCCGACGGATCGCCGCGGAAGTCGGTCGACATCTTGTCGACCTCGTCGAGCAGCATCACGGGGTTCGATGAGCCGGCCTTGCGCAGCGACTGGATCACCTTGCCGGGCAGCGCGCCGATATAGGTGCGGCGATGGCCGCGGATTTCGGCTTCGTCGCGCACGCCGCCCAGCGACACGCGCACGAATTTGCGACCCGTTGCCCGCGCGATCGATTTGCCGAGCGAGGTCTTGCCGACGCCCGGAGGTCCGACCAGGCACAGGATGGGTCCCTTCATCTGGCCGACCAGGGTCTCGACCGCAAGGTACTCCAGGATGCGCTGCTTGACCTTGTCGAG
>JAKAVX010000518.1 GCA_021827465.1 Deltaproteobacteria bacterium
CGTTATTCAGGCTGCGCGGCGTCGCCGCAAAGGCCGACGCTCATCACTGCGCCACGCCACCGCTTTAACGCGAGAGCGATGCACGCAGTGACCCAAAACCCGAAAGCAAGGACAGCGATAAGTTGAGCGAGGGGCGGGTCACGGCAGGATGCGCTCTCTACATGCTCGCCTACGCGCGGACCGAACAACTCGCCATCTAGCGCCGTGATTCCAAGCATCCGGGCGATCCGGTCGTCGCGCAGAGGGATGAAGGCGCGCTTGAGCCTCTCCCATAGATCGATTTCGGCATCGTCGGGTGTGTAACCGTCGGCGCTATCTCAAAGCCGTTGCAGCACCACATCCACTACGTCGCGGCTAGTGCGACTGTAGGATCATTTCCTCGACATCGCGCAGCCGATCCTTGCCGAAGAAGATCTCGTCTCCGGCGTAGAAAGTCGGCGAGCCGAAGGTGCCGCGCGCGACCGACTGCTGCGTATTTTCTAGAAGTTGGTCCTTGACCTTCGGGCTTTGGATTAGCTCTAAGACGCGCTCGGTTGGCAGCCCCGATTCCTCAAGCGCCGCACGCATCACCGGCTGGTCGTCCATCTTCTTGGGCTCGGCCCACATATGCCGATACATCTCGTCGACGTAGCGTTTGAACACGCCCAGCCACTGAGCGGCGATCGCGCCTCGCATGATCGTCAAGGTGTTCACCGGGAAAAACGGGTTAAGCTTGAATCGCGTAATCCCGTGTCGGCGTATGAAGCGGGCCATTTCGAGCCGTTCGTATTCAGGTTTGTTCTTGATACCTCGCAGGGTTTCGGCCGGCGAGCGATTGTTGGTCAGCTTGAAGACGCCGCCTAACAGGACGGGCACGTACTCGAACTTGACCCCGGTGCGCTTCTCGATCTCCGGGATCACCAGATGGCTCAAGTACGCATTGGGGCTGCCGAGGTCGAAATGAAACTCTACCTTGACCATAGACTCACCATCTTTCTCCAAACGGACGGATTTCCTGCTCGAACGTCCACGCGTCGCGCGGCTGCCGGTAAAGCTGCCAATAAGCCTCCGCCACCGACGCGGGCCTCATGAGGCGGCCGAGGTCGAGGTTCCTCAGCGCTTCGTCGCCCTCCTTCTCCCTGATCCGGTCACGCACCCATGCGGTATCCACTCCCGCATCGATTACGAGATGAGCGACGTGGATATTCTTCGGTCCGAGTTCCCGCGCAGCGCTCTGGGCGACCGCGCGCAGGCCGAATTTCGCGCTGGCGAACGCGGCGTAGCCGACGCCGCCGCGCAGGCTGGCGGTGGCGCCGGTGAAGAAAATGCAGCCGCGCTCGCGCGGCAGCATCAGGCGGGCGGCCTCCCGGCCGGCCAAAAAACCCGCGTAGCACGCCATCTCCCAGACCTTGCGAAAGACGCGCTCGGTAGTGTCGAGCAGCGGGTAATTGACGTTTGCCCCGATATTGAAGACGCACACCTCCAGCGGCGCCTGCTCGTCGGCCTCTCGCAGAAAGGCGGCAAGCTCGCCTTCCCGGCGCGCATCGAGCGACCGCGCGGCAATCCGGCCGCCGTTCGCCTCGATCTCCGCGACCAACGGCGCGAGCTTATCTCCATTGCGCCGTCCGGCGAAAATGGTGAAGCCCTCGGCCGCAAATCGTTTGGCGATCGCGGCGCCGATGTAATCTCCCGCTCCGATCACCGCGGCAGTAGCGTTCTGGTTTTCCAATGACGCTTCTCCTCAAGTCTAATCGTCCTGTGCCCCAACGCCACATGAATGGGCCTGGCGCTGATTAACCTGCTTTGTCATGGCCTCCGATGCGGACCGCCGGACCCGGATGCTCGGCGGGGACTGGCGCGAGCGGCGGCGGCTCCCGGCAAACTTAGACACTCTGGCGGCCGATGCCTTCAGAATGCGTTCCGACAAGCTCCGGTCGCTAACCGCCCGCGCAAGAATCAGCGCGCCGGCCATGGAAGCAAACGCTGCGATCGCGTCATCGTAGCTGCGTGAGGACCCGCCCCGTGGCATCGCGCCAGCCAGGACCTCAAGCGCGCCCTTCAGCTCCTCAGTGAAGACATCGCGTACGCGATCGGGTTGTCTGCCAATCTCGCTGCCAAGAGCGGCTACCAGGCAGCACCTGCCGGCGGAGTCGCGGTGCTCACGCGACAGGTACGCCGCCACAATGGCGGCAAACGCGTTCTTGCTTCCCCGGCGTTCGATCAGGCGTTGCCACAGATGCACTGAACCCGCAAGAGCATCACGAATCGCCTCCGCCGCAACGGCCTCTTTGGATCCGAACTGGCTGTAGACGGCCCCGTGCGTCAAGCCGGCATCTTCGGTGATCGCATCCACGCTGGTGGCGCCGATGCCCCGTTCGCGGAACAAGCGCGCGGCCGCGGTCAGCATCCTGTGGCGATTTTGCGCGGCCTGCACCTTGGAAACACGCATCCGGCCCTCTCCAATTTTTCGATCGCTCTTGACACGTTTGATTACGCTCGCCATTAATGTATCAAACATGACGATCTCCATCAATAGCGATAACGATCCCCGTCAATAGCGCGAAACCGTCGCTGTTGAAGCGCGAGCACGGCGCGCGGAGCTGCGAACCGGATCTTAGACCCTTCAAAGAGAAGCTCTAACCAAAGGGGTAACTGACATGGCGCACGATCTAACTCTGTGGGGAGTCGGCACCAGCCGCACGATGCGGGCTCATTGGATGATGCTGGAACTTGGACTCGACTACGAGTTTCATCCGATTCATCCGCGCACCGCCGAGACTCAAACTGCCGAATTCAACCGGCTGAACCCGCGGCGCAAGATTCCCGTTCTCCGCCACGGGTCGTTTGTGCTGACGGAGAGCGGCGCAATTATTCAATACCTCAGCGAGACTTTCGCCAGTCCGGACAACGTGTACGTGCCGGGCGACGCCAGGGGCCGGGCGGCGCTGAACGAATGGTGTTACTTCGCGATTTCCGAGCTCGATGCGGCTGCGTTGTACGTTATGCGACGCCACGAGGGGCTTAACCAGATCTATGGGGAGGCGCCAACCGCGGTCGAAGCGGCAAAGAAGTACTTCATCCGCAACGTCGAGGCGATGGCTTCGCGGGTCGGAGAAGGGAATCCTTATTTGTTTGGCGATCGGCTGAGCACCGCGGACATCCTTCTGATGACCTGTCTTGACTGGGCGGCGTCGAGCGAACTCCCTATACCGGAGCCGGTCGCGCGCTACCGGCAACTGGTTGCGCAGCGGCCGGCGTACCAAGCAGCGGTCGAACGAAACGCCGCCCGGTAGCAAGAGGCCGATCGCCGGGAGTCAAAGAGATGGCTG
>JAKAVX010000519.1 GCA_021827465.1 Deltaproteobacteria bacterium
TCCCGAGACCCTGCGTCAGGGCTGCCTCCTCCATCAGGTCCACCCCGGCGCGGCGCAGGATCGGCAGCGGATCGTCGCTGCCCCCCGAGCCGAGGAACGCGAGGTAGCGCTCCGCCGCCGCCCCGCGCGGCCCACCCGGGCAGCAGGGCGCGGAAGATGCGGTCGAGATGGGCGTCGTGCTCGCGATAGATTTTGGGCGCGTAGGCGACCGTGTGAAATTTGCGGTCGAGGTCGGCGACCCGGAAACGCTCGGACGGCGGTATTGCCTGCACGACCTTGTCCCACAGGCCGTCGACCAGATCGCGCAGCACCGTGCCTTCGAGAAAGCTGAGCATCGTGAACGTGAAGTACAGGGAAGCCGCTTCGAAGGCGGTCGATTCGGCGCCGCGCGCGCGATTTGCCAGGCGCAACAGGCGGCGCTCGCCGCGCTGCTCGACTTCGATTTCGCATCTGCCCGCCGAATCGACGAGTTCGCGCCGGCATACCGCGATATACCGGAGCAGGGTCCGCTCGGAGATTCCCAGTTCGTTTCGGATCGAGTCTAAGCTCCATCCGAACGGGCGCGACGCCAACTCCAGCACTATCCGGGCAAGCCTGGCCGCCGCGCCGTAGGTCGGCTTTCGCGCCGCAAGCGGCGCCAAAGCCGACGCGCGGGCCGTTTTGCGGATGCTTCGCGACCGGCCGCCCTTCATGGCGTCCGACTCCGGGCTCCGCTCATCGAGCGGGCCTGCAACCGATGGAGCCGAAGTCCCCCTTTTGCCATCGCCCTGCGCCCTCCGTCGCGATTAACTTTCAATATGATGCCAAGCCGTTTCGATAGACGACAGGCTGTCACACTCCAACGTCAACCGCTGTCGTAATCCCGGGCATCTGAAATCTCTTCGCAAAGCGGATTCCAAAATTGTCCGAGTGCCCCCGAATTCGACGTATCGGCCAAACGATGCCGCCCACGTGCGCCTGCACCACGAGTCCGGCGGAGGGTTCGGATTAGACTCCGGCAGGATTGACGAGGCAAGGCAGTTCAGGTTGCTGATCATGCCTTTAGCTGGCGCGAAACGCGGATGCGCAAGGCGAGCGTCGCCCAACATAGCGATAGAACCCCATCATGCGGCGGCGCCATTTGAGGCCATCGTACCGCTCCACGCATGAATGAGTACCCTCGATGCCGTTTGGCCGGGTGCGAAGCTCTGGATACTCTTGCTATGGTACGAGGCCGCTATGGCTGCACGTTCGGTGGAAATTGACAGGGAAGCCGCAGCGCTGCTGGTGGTCGATATGCAGCCCGATTTCATGCCCGGCGGCGCGCTGGCGGTTGCCGAGGGCGATCGAATCGTCGCGCCGATCGCGCATCTGGTCGAGTCGTACCGGTTTCGGATCATCGCCGCGACCCAGGACTGGCATCCAAAAGGGCACGTCTCATTCGCAAGCAGCCATCCGGGGCGCGCGCCGCTGGACGTGATCGAACTTTACGGGCATCCGCAGACGCTCTGGCCCGACCACTGCGTCCAGGGAACGCCGGGAGCGGGACTTTGCCACGGCATCTCCTGGAACCACATCCAGGTGATCGTCCGCAAGGCGACCGATTCCGATTGCGACTCGTACAGCGCGTTTCGCAACAACTGGAACTCGCGAGGCGAGCGTCCGCCCACCGGTCTCGGCGGATACCTGAAGGAGCGCCGGGTGCGCGACGTGTTCATCTGCGGGCTTGCGCGCGATTTCTGCGTCCTGTGGAGCGCCGAGGACGCCGCCGCGGCGGGCTTTCGCGCATGGGTCATCTGGGACCTCACCCGCCCGGTCGATCCCTCGACCGACGACGCCGTGCGCGACGGACTCCTGCGCTCCGGCGTCGAAGTCATCGCTTCCCATCAGCTTGCCTGAGCGCCGGTGCGTTCGACGCGCGAGGCACCGGAGAATCGGCGTGATTGCTCAGCGGCCGGCCGCGGCGATAGGCGGAGCCGGAACGGCGGCGTCCGCGGTCACGGTTTCGATAACGGCGAGAAGCGAGGTGCGCTTGAACGGCTTGCTCAGATGCTGGTCGCATCCGGCGTCGGCGGTCATCGCTACCGCTTCCTCCATCGCCGCGCCGGTGAGCGCGACAATCGGGGTGTGGGCAAGATTATGCTCGTGCTCCCAGGCCCGTATCTCGCGCGCGGCGGCATAACCGTCCATCACCGGCATCTGCATGTCCATCAGGATCGCGTCGTAGTTTCCGTCCTTGAATTTTTGCACCGCCTGCTCGCCGTTCTCCACCGCGTCGAGCGTGTAGGGGGTCTTCTTGAGAAACGCGCCGATGAGAAGGCGGTTGTCGGGCGAGTCCTCGGCGAGCAGAATCCTGAGCGGACGCATCGCGGATACGGGCGGCTTTCGGGTCGCGGCACTTTCGGGGACGGTCGCGGTCGGTTCAGGGCTCGCCGCGACGCTGAGCAGCCGCGCTATTGCCTGGAACAGTTCCGCACGTCTGATCGGCTTCACGATATAGAGGGAAAGCCCTGCCGCATGCATGCGCTGAAGCTGCGCGCCCATTCCGTCGGAAGTCAGCATCAGGATCGCGGTTTCCTGCGGGCAGACGGTTTCGCGGATCCGCTCGGCGACTTCGATACCGTCCATCCGCGGCATCCGGTAATCGAGCAGTATTACCCGATAGGGAAAGCCTGTGCGCCGCGCGCTCTCCACCTCGGCAAGCGCGGCGGGTCCGTCGGTGACTTCGTTCACCGAAGCGCCGCGACTCGACACCATCTCGCGCAGGATAATCCGGTTGACGCCGGTATCGTCGACCACCAGTACCCGAACGCCGGTCAGGTCTGGTTCGCCGCCGTCGCGGCCGGCTTCCAGCGCGGAGTCGACCTTGAAACGCGCGGTGAAACGAAACATGCTGCCGCGTCCGACTTCGCTCTCGACCCGGACCTGTCCACCCATCAACTCGACCAGGCGCTTCACGATATTGAGGCCGAGCCCGCTGCCACCGTACTTGCGCGCGGTCGATGACTCGGCCTGGCTGAAGCGGCCGAAGACATAGTCGAGGCGATCGGCCGGGATGCCGATGCCGGTATCCTCAACGGAAAAGCGCAGCATGACCGAATCGTCGCCGCCCGCTTCGCGCTCGACCGTGAGCAGGACATGGCCACGCTCAGTGAACTTGACGGCGTTGCCGAGCAGATTGAGCAGTACCTGTCTCAGCCGGAGCGGATCGCCAACCAGATGCACCGGGACGTCGGGCGTCACGCGGGTTGCGATTTCTATCTGTTTTTCATGCGCGCGAACCCCCAACGTTTCCACAACCCGCTCAACCAGATCGCCGAGATCG
>JAKAVX010000520.1 GCA_021827465.1 Deltaproteobacteria bacterium
ACTTGAGGATGAAATCAACGATGTTCCGTTTCTCGTCGACGTTGAAAACGCAGCCGACGAAATTCTCGAGCCCCTCGAAAGCGCGCCACGGAATATTGCGAACGTCGAAGCCGTACGACCGGGTTTCGGGAGTGTTTGAAGCCGCCATGCTTCTTGTTCCTCCATACCTCGGGGTACGCCCGGTGCAGGTGCGCGGAGGAAACTTTAGAGGACGCGATCGTGAAGCCGGCGTATCCGGGATTTCGCTTCTGACGCTCCAGTTTCAGATCGTCGTATAGATCGCGCGTCGCCCGACCCGCAAGGCTGCGAGCGGGTCGATGCCCGATGACGCGACGGATTGGACGGCGTTAATGGCGCGCTCGGCGAAGACGCCCGCGCTAGCGCGGTCGAAGCGACCGTATTGCGAGTCAAGGATTGGGAAGCGTTGCCCACAGGGCTTCTATCTACGCCTTCGGATATACAAGGATCTCGCGCGGCGTTCTTGTGCCGCACGTTGAACGCAATTGCGCGGCGCAGTGCCGGACGCTGCGCCCTCGCGCTCGTGACGCTAGAAGGCGCGGAAGCCGGGGATGTTCAGTTGCAGCGGGAACTGGCTTGCGAGGAACGGCCCGTAGATTATCACGCACAGCACGACTGCTACCGCGATCCAGTAGCCAAGCCGATCCAGACTCAGTTCCCACCCCGCGTTCTGTGGCCTCGCGATTGTTACCGAATATGGTATGTCCGCGATCTCGGTCCGCTTCCCGCTCAGCACCGTCATCGCGATTACCACAAAGAACACCAGTGCGCCCGCGAACATCATCGAGCCACCAACCCCGACCAGGATTCCCGCCAGCTTCCATCCCGGCGGCTCCGCGTAAGGTATCAGCGATATCGCGGTCCGGCGCGGCATCCCGGCAAGCCCGCCCGAGATCATCCCGCGCGCGAAGATCAGCACGCCGATGAAGTAAAGCCACGACGACACCAGCCCGGCCTTTGCGCTCCACAGTTCCTTCTGCTCGAGATACAGAACCAGCCAGTATGCGATTCCCATGATCGAAAGCGCGACCGCCGTTCCGACCGTCAGATGGAAATAGCCGGGCACGAAGGCGGTATTGTGAATCTCGGGCAGGACTCGGATCGCAGGCAGCGCGGCCCGCGTGCCGTCTTGATCGTGACACTGGTACGAAGGGCAAGTGCGCCGCGTCCCACCAGCGTTTACTCACGTATCGATTGTGTGTCGGTGCGGCGTGGAAATGCGGGCGGCCGGAAACCGAGGGATGCTCGAATTCCGGCCGTCTATTTCAAAAGCGGCCACGCGACCACGGGCGACGTCGAAGCGCCGGCCCGTAGCCTTCGCGTGACCGCACCTATGCCTGTTGTGACGCATCGCGGCGGCAAAAGATTCATCCTGGTTTCGTTCGCTTTGAGGCGCGCGGGCGGCCTCGATTCAACGGAAAGTTCCTGCCATTGTTGCGCCAGATGAGCGTCCGCTGCTTTGCGTCTCCTGGCGCGCCGCCTTCGCCGTCATCGATCAACCGGCGAAAGTCCGGCTGCCGGAGTTCGCTTGAACGCCCTATCCTCTCGCGATCGATTTCGCTTTCCCTAATCGCGGCATTATGCGTCGCGATCATCGCGGGATGCGCCGAGCGCACCGTGTATCCCGGCCCAAGCGAGAGGGCCACGAAGCGTTATCATGCTGATGCGCGCTTTCGCGGCGAGGTCCGCGATTTTATCGAATCGGAACTGCGGCTCCATCCGGCGTGGGCGACCTCCCAGGGCGACCATCGCTACGACGCAAGAGTTCCAGATCTTTCCCGCGGCGGGGTCGCCGAGCGGATCCTGCACGCCACCAACTGGAAGCGCAATTTTGAGGCGTTCGTCCCGAGCGAGCTTTCGCCCGAGAACCGCGCCGATCGCGAATGGCTGATCGCTCAGGCCGACAGCGAGCTTCTATGGAATGAGCAGGTTCGCCAGTTCCGACGCGATCCGGGAATGTATCTTCCGACTTCCGCGGTCTACAGCCTGATTCAGCGTAATTTCGCTCCCGCCTTGCTCCGGATGCGCTCGGTGACGGCGCGCGAGACGGCGGCGCTAGCCAATCTGGCTGCGGCGCGCAACAACCTGACGGGCGATCGTACGCCGCCGGTAGCAATCGAGATCGTGCTCGCGGACATGCCGGCGACGCTAGCGTTCTTCAAGAACGATCTGCCGAAAGCGTTCGCCTCTGTCCCCGACGGTCCCGACAAGGCCGCCTTCGAGAAGGCGAATGCGCGGTTGAGAGCCGCAATCGAGGCTTACGCGCGATGGCTCCGGGACGACCTGATGCCACGGGCGCGGGGCAGTTACGCGATCGGAACGCCGGCGTATCGCCGGATGCTTGACGACGACGACATGGTGGACGTTCCGCTCGCGCGTCTTGAACAAATCGGCGAGCGGGAACTCGCGACGCTTCAGATCGGGTTCGACCGGACCGCGCACGAGATCGATCCGTCGCTGAGCCCGGCCGAAGTCGCTGCGATGGTAAACCGCGAACATCCGCCCGCCGATAAGGTTATTCCCGAGGTGAAAGCGGGGCTTGCCGCGCTTCGCGCGTTCGTCGTCACGCATCGTATCGTCACAATTCCGCCGGGGCCCGAGCCGCTGGTGCGCGAGACACCGCCGTTCATGCGCGCGACGACGTTCGCCTCGATGGACACGCCGGGGCCGTTCGAAAAATCCGCCGAGGCGTATTTCTATGTGACGCTTCCCGATTCCGCGTGGCCGGCCAAGCGCCGCGAGCAGCTGCTGGAATTTTTCTCACTGCCGTTAATCTCGGACCTCTCGGTGCACGAGGTGTATCCCGGCCATTACGTGCAATTCCTCAACAACCGGCGCAACCCCGACCTGGTGCGCTCGCTCTATTATTCGGGTGCGAACGTCGAAGGATGGGCCTTCTACTGCGAGCAGATGATGCTCGACGAGGGGCTTCACAAGGGCAAGCCGAAGTACCGGCTCGCTATGCTGCAGTTGGCGCTGCTGCGCGCGTGCCGCTACCTGGTCGGGCTCAGGATGCATACCGAAGGGATGACGGTTGCGCAGGCGACGGCGTTTTTCGAGAAAAACGCCTACATGACGCCGAACAACGCGCGGGTCGAAGCGTTGCGCGGCACCGGAGACCCGGGCTACCTGCGCTACGAACTGGGTAAGCTGATGATCCTGAAGCTGCGCGCGGACCTGCACAAAAAAGAGGGCGCGGCGTTCAGCCTGCAAAAATTCCACGACGAATTTCTCGCCGAGGGCGGTCTTCCGATACCGCTCATCCGCCGCGCGCTTCTCGGCGC
>JAKAVX010000521.1 GCA_021827465.1 Deltaproteobacteria bacterium
GCCGCGCTGGAGCGCCTGTGATACGCAGGCGGCACGAACCCGCGGCGCCGGCGACGATGCGCAATAACCTCGACATTTTGACGACGGAGCGGATGGCCGGGCGCCGAATCTCTGAATCCGACTTCGCCGAGCTTTGCCGGATGAACCGCGACCCGCAGGTGATGGCGACGCTCGGCGGCGTCCGCTCCGAGGAGCAGACGCGCGATTTCCTCGCAAAGGCTGTCGGTCATTGGCAGCGCTATCGCTACGGAATCTGGATGTTTCGCGACCGCGACAGCCAAAGATTCGTCGGGCGCGCGGGACTGCGCCACGTCGAGATCGACGGCGTTAGCGAAGTCGAATTGCTTTACGCCGTGATGCCGGAATTCTGGGGCAAGGGCCTCGCAACCGGGATGGCGCGCGCAATCGTCAAGATCGGCTTCGAGCGTATCGGGCTCGCAAGCATCGTTGCGTTCACCCTGCCGACCAACCTCGCTTCAAGGCGCGTGATGGAGAAGGTGGGATTCTCGTACCAGCGCGACATCGTGTGGGCCGCGATGCCGCACGTGCTCTATCATCTGAAAAATCCGGGGCGCTAGCCGGGTCGCACGCGCCCTTCGCTCGATGAGCGACGCGCCGTAGGGATGCTGAAAGCGCGCGCCCCACGCGGTTTCAGTTCGCAGCGGTGCGCCGCTTGAGCAACGCGTCCACGTCGAACTTGAAGAGCCGTGCCGCGTTGAGCCCGAGGATTCTTGCCCGCCGCTCGTCGGCGATACCGCCCATCTGGCGCTCGATCGCCTCGGCGGAATGCGGCCACGAACCCTCATGATGCGGATAGTCGTTGGCCCACAGGAAGTTGTCCACCAATCCGTATTTGACCGCGAGGTCCAGGCCCACGCGATCTTCCTGGAACGAAGCGAAGCCGTGCTCGTGGAAATATTCGCTCGGCAGCTTCTTGAGCTTCGGGAAGGCCCACATGTGATGCTTGCGATACGCCTCGTCCATCGCTTCGAGCGCCCACGGAACCCATCCGACGCCCGATTCGATCGCAGCGAAACGAAGCCCCGGATGGCGTTCCAACACGCCCGAGGCGCACATATGGGCGACCGGCTCAATCGTCGGCACCAGGGAGTGCGAAACGTAGTTGATGACCGCGCCGCCGTCCTTGCGCGCCGCGCGCGGATCGCGCCCGGTCGAAACGTGGAACGTGATCGGCAGGCCGGCGTCCTGGATCGCCGCCCACATCGGATCGAACATCGGCAGGTTGTAATTGGGGTGCCGGGCGTCGTGCGGACCGAAGATCGGCTTGCACGGCAGCGTCAGGCCGCGAAAGCCCATCTTCGCCGCCCGCTTTATCTCCGCAATTGCGATTTCGATATCGGCGGTCGTAATCGCCGCCATCGGCGACATCCGATCGTTATACGGCCCGAACGTCTCCCACGCCCAATCGTTGTAAACGCGGCACTGTGCGGCGGCAAAACGCGCGTCCGACGTGGCCCACATCATCAGGCCCTTGTTCGGAAAGATTATCTCCGCGTCCACTCCGTCGAGCGCCATGTCCTTCAGACGATGCGCGGGTTCGGCGCCCGCCTTCGCGCGCATCCGATCCTCGCCTTCAAACGCCGAGTCGAGCAGGCGCGAGCGCTGCCATCCTTCCGAGACCTGCCACTTCACGCCGTTCTCGTCGATCTCGATGCGCGGCAGGCGATCGCGGAAGTCGCGATCGATCCGCTCGTACCAGAGATTGGAGGGCTCGTTGCAATGCGAGTCGGCTGAGATCATCAGGTACTTGTCGGGATCACCGGGCCGCGCGGTGCGCTTCCAGCCGAGATGGCCGGGCGTCTCGAGGCGCCAAAGGTTGGGCTGGTTCACCGCTTCGATGGCTTCGCTCATGACCGTCTCCTTCGCCCTTGAACTTTTGTTCAGAACGACAATCGCATCGCCCAAACCGGATGTTAATCGAAGGCATCCACGGGCTGTCAAGGAAAACCCTCGCGACGACGGCACGGAAACTACTGTAGCGCGCTCGGCGCGGCGGAGTTTCCAGAACAGGGCGAGCCGCGCCATTGATGGGCGCCGGCGGCTCAACCCCTTGCCGAGGAATAGCGGGCGCTCAGTTTGCGGTTATCTTCGAAACGCGCGTGCGGAACTCACCCAGCGCCATCAGCGGGAAATAATGCGCATACAGGTAGTAGCGCATGTAGAAATGATTCGGGAAACCGTTGCCGGTGAACTCGCGCTCGTCCCATCCGCCCGCATCGTTCTGAAGCTCGACCAGCCATCGCACGCCCTTGAGAACGTTCTCGCTGAGCGCTTCCTCGCCCGCGAGCAGTCCAAGCAGCGCCCACGCGGTCTGTGACGCGGTGCTCGGTCCCCTGCCCCGCCACGCGGGGTCACGATCGCTCAGACAGCTCTCACCCCATCCGCCGTCGAGGTTCTGCTTCGACTTGAGCCATGCGACCGCGCGCCGCGCCATCGGCTCTGCGAGATCGAAGCCGATCGCGCGCAGTCCAACCAGCGCGGAAAACGTGCCGTAAATGTGATTGACGCCCCATCGCCCCCACCACGAACCTTCCGCGGATTGCTCGCGCGTGAGCCACTCGATCGCGCGCTTTGCCGCCGGATGACTGGTGCGATAGCCGAGCGTCCCCATCATCTCGAGCACGCGTCCGGTCAGATCGGGACACGACGGATCGGTTACCGCCTCCACGTCGGCGAGCGGCAGATGGTTCAGCCAGCGATGGTCGGTGTCGGGATCGAAGGCGGCAAACCCGCCGTCGCGCGACTGCATTCCGATGGTCCAGTTCGCGCCCGCCGCGATTGCGCGAGCGAGCTCTTCCGAGCCGGCGGCGCCGGCGTCGGCGGCCCGGCTGAGCGTCGCGACGATAACGGCCGAGTCGTCTACGTCAGGATACGCGTTGTTGAAGAACTCGAACGCCCATCCGCCGGGCGCAAGCGCGGGACGCTTTATCGCCCAATCGCCGCGCTCGAAAATCTGATGCTCGACGAGCCATCGCGCGGCCCGCGTCATCGCTGGATGAGTGGCCGGAACCCCCGACGCCAGCAGCGCCTTCATCGCGAGCCCCGTGTTCCAGTTGGGCGAAACGCACGGCATATAAAGCGCCTTGTCTCCCATCTCCCAGAGCAGCTCGCGCGACGCCTCAAGCGCCTTTCCGATCGCCGGATGGTCCGCCGGATAGCCGCATCCGCTGAGCGCCATCGGGCTCAGCAGATAGCACGGCTCGATACCGCCAAATGAGCCGTTGGCCTCCTGGTGAGTGAGCAGCCATCGCTCGGCGAGGCTCATCGCGCGCTTGCG
>JAKAVX010000522.1 GCA_021827465.1 Deltaproteobacteria bacterium
GATACCCGCCAGGCCCGCCTTCGTCACCACCGCGATTCCCGCCGGCAGCAGGATTACGGTGGGAAAGATCAGGATGAACAGCATCGCGAGCTTCATCTCGCGCGCTTCGATCTTCTTGCCCAGGTACTCCGGCGTTCGTCCCACCATCAGGCCCGCGATAAAGACCGCGAGCACCGCCATCACCAGCATCCCGTACAGCCCCGAGCCGACGCCGCCGAAGATGATCTCGCCGATCTGCATGTTGAGCAGCGGCACCAGCCCGCCGAGCGGCGTGAAGCTGTCGTGCATCGAGTTGACCGCGCCGCACGAGGTGTCGGTAGTGCCCGTCGCCCACAGGGCGGAGTCAACGATGCCGAAGCGAACCTCCTTGCCCTCCATGTTGCCGCCGCACTGCGTCGCGCTTGCGTGGGTGTTGATTCCGAGCGCCGCGAACTCGGGATTGCCGCTCTGCTCGCTCCACGTCGCCACCGCGGCGCCCATCAAAAACAACAGTGCCATCGTCACGAACAGCGCCCATCCCTGGCGCCGGTCGCCCGCCATTTTGCCGAACGTATGGGTCAGCGCGGCGCCGATCGCGAAGATCGCGAGCATCTCGAGCAGGTTGGTAAACGGCGTCGGGTTTTCATACGGATGGGCCGAGTTGGCATTGAAGAAGCCGCCGCCGTTGGTGCCCAACTCCTTGATGATCTCCTGAGACGCTACCGGGCCCTGCGCGATGACCTGTTTGGCGCCCTCGACGGTTTTGGCATGCACGTACCCATTGAGATTTTCAGGTACGCCCTGCCACACAAACACCAGCGTAAAGACCGCGCAAATCGGCAGCAGTACCCACAGCGTCGTGCGCACCAAGTCGACCCAGAAATTGCCGATAGTGCGGGCGGAGCGGCGCACGAAACCGCGAATCACCGCGATCGCAACCGCGATTCCCGAAGCGGCCGACACGAAATTGTGAAAGGCGAGCCCCGACATCTGCGTCAGATAGCTCATCGTGGTCTCGCCCGCATAGGCCTGCCAGTTGGTATTGGTGGTGAAGCTGGCCGCCGTGTTGAACGCGAGGTCGGGCGTGACCGCGCCCAGATGCTGCGGGTTGAACGGCAGGAATTGCTGCAGGCGCTCCAGCGCATAGAGCAGGAGCATCCCCACCATGCTGAAGAGCAGCATCGAGACGGCATACTCGACCCAATTCTGCTCGGTTTCCGGATGAACTCCGCAGACGCGATAAATCACCCGTTCCAGGGGTCGGAGCACCGGATCGAGCATCGTCGGCTCGCCGGCAAACACGCGCGCCATGTAAAGCCCGAGCGGCACGCTAATAGCCGTGACCAACGCGGTGAACAGGCCGATCTGAAGGGCCGCATTCTCAAACACAAATTTCTCCGGCGTTAGAAATTTTCAGGGCGCAGCATCGCGTACACAAGATATGCGGTCAGGCCCACTGCCAGCACCGCTCCCATTACGAGTTGCCATGTGCTCATAGGCGGGCACATCCCCGTACGTAGGCGAGAGAGATCGCGAAGAAGAGAATCGTCGCGGCGACAAAAACCAAATCCCAGACCATGCTCTCAGGCCTCAGCAGTTTCCGTGCCTTATTGATCGTATTCGAAAGCGAAGGGTTTTAGCCAGAACGGGCACCCGAGGCTTTCAATTTGCACCCTCGGGGGCATTGCAACTTGCAGCGGGCGGCAAGATTTCACCGCCGCACTTGAATGCGGGCCTGCTCAGCGCTGATTAGTTCATCAAAGCCGGCGCGCGCGATCGCGAGCCAGCGGTACGGTTGCGGGCCTAGTAAGACAGGCCGTAGCGGAGAATCCTGGCGTACAGCTTCTTGCGCGAAATCCCGAGCGAGCGCGCCGAGGCCGAGATGTTGCCGTTGTTTTCTTCGAGACTGCGAATCACCAGCTGGCGCTCCGCGTCGGAGATGCTCATGAGTCTGGCGGGATGCTTGCCCGGGGTCTCGACCGGCCGCCCCGAGATCGCTTCGGGCAGGTCGTCGAGCCTGAGCGTGTCCGAGCGGCTGAAGGTGAGCGCCGAGCCTATCGCGTTTGCCAGCTCGCGCACGTTGCCCGGCCACGCATACGAGCGCATCGCATCGATCGCCTGGACGCTGACATCGGCGACAGGAATCTCGCGCGCGAGCGTCGCATTCAGCGTCTCCAGGAAATGCCATACCAGAGCTTCGATGTCGTCGCGGCGCTCGCGCAGCGGGGCCACGCGAAGCGTCGCGACGTTGAGCCGGTAGTAGAGATCCTCGCGCAGGAGACCGTGCTCGATCGCCTCCTGCGGATCGCGGTTGGTCGACGCGATTACCCGAACCCTTACGGGCAGCTCTTTCAGCGAACCTACCGGCCGGATGGTTCGCTCCTGGAGCGCCCGCAAAAGCCGCGCTTGCGCGGCTGCCCCCATTTCGGTGATTTCGTCCAGAAACAGCGTGCCTCCGTCAGCGGCGCGAAACAGCCCGAGGGCGTCGTTATCTGCCCCGGTGAACGAGCCGCGCACGTGGCCAAAGAGTTCGCTTTCGATCAACTGTCCCGGAAGCGCGGCACAGTTTATCGCCACGAATGAAGCGTCAGGACGAGGACTGCATTCATGGATTGCGCGCGCCACCAGTTCCTTGCCGGTCCCGGTCTCGCCAACGATGAGAGCGGTTGAGCCGGAGCATCCTACCGCTTCGATCTGCCGATACAGGGTCAGCATCGGCGCGCTGCTTCCCACCAGGCCGTGGAACATGCCGTTTACCATCGGCGATTTGAGAGGCGGCCTTTCAGCAGGCTCCGCCACTCCCGCCTGCAAATAGGCGTCCGCGATCAAAGGCACGCACTGGTAGACGCACTGACTAAGCAATCGGCTGGTCTGCAGGTCATTGTGCAGCCCAGGAACCGCCGACAACGCGCTTTCCTCGAACAGGTGGACGATCACCATCGCTTCGGCGAAGGGAAGAGCGCGCCGGGCCAGATTATGCCATCGATCTCGCACCTGCGCCTGGAAGCCCTCGATATCTCCGGGCAGGAGGACATTTCCAAGCATATCCAGAATCCCGGCGGTTTCGTGGTTGAATTCGGGTTCCGAGAGAGTTCGCTCGCCTGCGAAACGCGAAGCGTAAAGCTCCCACCATCGCCGCAGCATCCGCTCGCGCGCGACGACGATGGCCGAGACTACCGGGGAAACGGTACTTAGCTGATACTCTAAACGGCCGTATTTGCGATCGCGTGGCAAGGATTCTTTGATTGCGCCCATGTGTGGCCGCCCTGCGGACAACCCGCTCGCTGTTTCCACACCCCGTCCGACTCAAC
>JAKAVX010000523.1 GCA_021827465.1 Deltaproteobacteria bacterium
CCACAGCGCCGAATCCACGATTCCGAAACGGACTTCCTTGCCCTCGAAATTGCCGCCCGCCTGCGACGCGCTCGCGCTCTGATCGACGCCGATCGCCGTCAGCATCGGATTTCCCTGCTGCTCGGCCCAGATGGCCGCCGTCGCGCCGATAATGAACAGCAGCGCCATCGCGGCGAACAATGCCCATCCCTGACGCACGTCTCCCGCCATCAGACCGAAGGTGTGAGTCAGCGCGGCCGCGATTGCGAAGATCGCGAGCATCTCGAGCAGATTCGCCAGCGGGGTTGGATTCTCGTAAGGATGCGCCGAGTTGGCGTTGAAGAATCCGCCGCCATTGGTGCCGAGTTGCTTGATCGCCTCCTGCGAGGCGACCGGACCCTCGGCGATAATCTGCTCGGCGCCCTCGACGGTCTTGGCGTGAACATACGGTTCGAAATTTTGCGGGACGCCCTGCCAAACCAGCGCAAGCGCGAGTACGATCGAGATCGGAAGCAGGATCCACAGGATTGCGCGAGTCAGATCGAACCAGAAATTTCCGAGCGTTCGCGAGCTGCGCCTCACAAATCCCCGAATAATCGCAATCGCTACTGCGATTCCCGCCGCCGCCGACACGAAATTGTGATACGCCAGACCCGCCATCTGCGTCAGATAGCTCATCGTCGTTTCGCCGCCGTAAGCCTGCCAGTTGGTATTGGTGGTAAAGCTTGCGGCGGTATTGAATGCGAGCGAGGGCCCGACCGCGCCGAGCGACTGCGGGTTCAGCGGCAGAAACTCCTGTGCTCGCTCGAGCGCATATAGCAGCAGCATCCCGGCCATGCTGAACATCAACATTGCGATGGCATACTGCGGCCAATCCATCTCGGTCGCGGGGTTTATCCCGCAGATCCGGTACACTAGCCGCTCGACCGGCCGGCAGATCGGATCCAAAAAAGTCGGCTCCGCGGCGAAGACCCGCTTGATATAGCGTCCCAGCGGAATAGTCACAAAAAATACGAGTAGGCAAAAAATACCCACTTGTGCGCCGGCATTGATCAGCATTCTATATATCCAGTTGAGGAAGGTCAGAACTTTTCAGGATTAATCAGTGCGTAAACAAGGTAAACGCACAGAAGCACCGCGATCGCGGAACCCATGATAAGGTCGAGTGTGCTCATAGTCTTCGGCAGCCTGCAACGTACGCGAAGCAGAGCATAAAAAATGCAAATGTTCCCGCAACCGCCAAAAGGTCGTACATTCGAGAAATCATAGCACGGGACGTGCCAGCGCGGCGACCGCGCCGTTTTGCTCGCATTACCGCACGCCCGGCCGGATGTCGAATTTCATTTTGCATCGGGTGGCGATGCGGATTGCAATGCCGCATTGGCGGACGGTCTGAATATCCCCGGGACACCTGCACGATGATTTCGCTCGCGCCAACTCGGAACGCCGCGAAGAATCCGCACCGAGCGCGATTCGGCGCCCTCCGAGCGGCGCGGTTTGCGGTCTTCCGTCGGAGCGCCTCGTCCCGGTCCGACAGAACGGCCAGTGGAACCGATTCCGTGCTGCTGATGATTTTATTTTCGGAGCTATTTATTCAGCGGATCCGCATCGGTGCGGAAAGACGGTCGCGCGCGCTTCATCGCGCCGTTGCCACGCCACCGAGGAGCGGCGGCGCAGGACTGATGCGTTCAATAGCTATTCGTCCGCGGCCGGTTCAGACGTTCGGAATTCCCGTCACATACTCGAATTCGAGCGGTTGATGATTGATGCCGCGCGGCGGCGGCGCGATCCATCCCGCAAATTTCCCCGGCTCGGTTACTGGTCTCATCAGCGAAGCCACAAACTGGCGGTCGGCCTGCGACGGCAACCACTCGAAGCGCCGATTTTGCCATTCGTCGCGCGATACAATCTCGCCCGCGGGAGTTATGCAGATTCCGCTGTAATTCCCGATCGCTCGATTGAAGCCGCGATGCGGCAATGCGAGCGCGAAATCGACCCCTGCATCCTGGATGACCTTGTTCCAGCGCGCCATCGCGCGCTCGCAATCCGCGATATACGCGTCGCGCAGCGTTTCGTTGAGAGCGGCGAGTGCCGGCTCTTCGGATTGCGTGATGGCACCGCCGCGGGGCTTCAAGATCGCGCGCCGGCTCTGCGACAATTGATGATCGTCGTGCAGATCGGCTTCGCGAAATCTGCCTTTGAGTCCCGCACTGAAGTAATTCGCGGCATTGGTCGAGAGTTCGGAACCGAACAGATCCAGCGAAACCGAATAGTGAAAATTCAGGTAGCGCTGGATCACCGCCAGATCGATTCCGCCATACTCGCCGACCCGGTCGGTATCGTGCCGCTTCATCAATTCGCACGTCCGCGCAATCACCCGTCCGATTCCCGATTCGCCGACGAACAGGTGATGCGCTTCCTCGGTCAACATAAAGCGGCAAGTCCGCGCCAGAGGGTCGAAGCCTGACTCGGCCAGGCTCGCAAGCTGGTACTTCCCGTCGCGATCGGTGAAGTGCGCAAACATCAGATACGACAGCCAGTCCGGCGTCCGCTCGTTGAATGCGCCCAGGATGCGGGGATTGTCGGCGCTGCCCGATCGCCGGCGAAGCAGTTCCGCGGCTTCCTCGCGGCCGTCGCGGCCGAAGTAAGCGTGCAGGAGATAAACCATCGCCCACAGATGACGGCCTTCTTCGACATTCACCTGGAACAGATTTCTCAAATCGTAGAGCGACGGGCAGGTGCGGCCCAGATGACGCTGCTGCTCGACCGAGGCCGGCTCGGTATCGCCTTGCGTGACGATCAGACGGCGCAGGACGCCGCGATGCTCGCCCGGGACTTCGCGCCAGACCGGTTCGCCCTTGTGCGCGCCAAATTTGATTTGTGAGTCAGGCACGGACTCGGCAAGGAATATTCCCCACCTGTAATCGGGCATCTTCACGTAACCGAAATTCGCCCATCCTTTTGCGTCCACCGAGATCGCGGTGCGCAGGTAAACCTCGCAGGCCTGAAAGCCTTCGGGTCCCATCTCGCCCCACCACTTGAGAAACTCGGGCTGCCAGGCTTCGAGCGCACGCTGCAGACGGCGATCGCTTTCGAGGCCGACGTTATTGGGAATCCGCTCGGAGTAGTTGATCGCCATCAGACTCGCCTCGGATCGAATTCGGGCCGCCGTCCGGTGCCGTAGGTTTTTAGCGCGCCGTTTTCACCGGCGGCGTTGGGGCGCTGAAAGATCCAGTTTTGCCACGCTGACAGCCGCCCGAAGATTTTCGTCTCGAGAGTTTCGGGTCCAGCGAAACGA
>JAKAVX010000524.1 GCA_021827465.1 Deltaproteobacteria bacterium
CCGACCAGGTGCTGTTAGATCAAGTGCGCGGCTCGATGGAGATCGAGAAGATGCTCGACGGCGAGTTCCGCGCCCATTCGATCGTGCCCGACGAAAAAGAGATCCGGCAATACTACGAACAGCACAAGGATCTGTTCGTGCAGAATCCGGGCGAGGTGCGTCTTTCACATATCGCGGTAAAGCTTCCGCCCAACCCGACCAAGGTGCAGAAAGACGCGGCGTGGAAGAAGATCAACCAGTTGCGACGCGAGGCGGAGAAGAGCAAGGACTTCGCGGCGCTCGCTCGCAAATACTCGGAAGATCCGGCTTCCGCGGCCAAGGGCGGCGATCTCGGTTACTTCCGCAAGGGGGAATTGCCGCCGGTGGTCGACAAGATAGCCTTCTCCACCGAACTCGGGCATCTCTCGCCGATAATCGAATCGAACCTCGGTTTCAGCTTCTTCAAGGTGACCGCGCGGCGCGGCCAGACCCACGCGCCGTTCAACGCGGTCAAGTCGCAGATCGCGATGGCGCTCCTTCAGTACAACCAGGAACGCGTGGTCAAGGGCCTCGTCAAAAAGCTCGCGAAGAAGGCCCGGATAAAGTTCCATCGATTGCCGAACGCGCCCGCCTAGCCGGCTGATGATAAATCAGCCTGCCGCTCTGCGCTAGGCGGCAGGCGGACGGCGCGCGTAACGGGTCGGGTCGGGCACGCCGGCCTTGCGAAAGCCCTCGATCCGCTCGGCGCATTTGGTGCAGGCCCCGCAATGGATTCCGCGCTCCGGCCGCGCGCATGAAAGCGTCAGCTCCAGCGGAAGTCCCCTGCCCCGCCGTATCACCTGCGCCTTGGTGAACCCAATGTACGGCGCGAGCACGCGAAGCTTGAGCGCAAGCCCGAGTTCCACGGTCTGCTCGAAGGAGCGGAAGAATTCCGGGCGCGCGTCGGGAAACGGATTGCTGTCGAGCGGCGCGAGCGCGATCTCGCCGATCCGGTTCGCCGCGCAGAACACCGCCGCCTTGGTCAGCAGACTCAGATTCCGCCCCGGGATGTAATTCGACGATACCGCGGCGTGATAGCCGGGAACGTTGACGCCGGTAACGCTCCAATGATCCGGCACGACGTCCGTTACCGGCAGCGCCAGGACCGCAAGTTCTTCGATATTCGGAAGCTTGAGCGCTTTCAGGAATTGCCCGAGGACTTTCAGTTCCGCGGGCTCCCATTTGAGACCCGCCATGACGTAAACCGGGAAGACCTGGCGATGGCGGCGGGCGAACTCCGCCAGCATCACGGAACTGTCCAGACCACCGCTTGCAAGGACGGCGATCCGTGGACGCACGGGTGAGATTCGATACTGCTTCACTTTTACTCTGTGGATAGTGGAGGTTCAGGCGAGCAGGCGCCCGCCGTCGAGCATCAGGGTCGCACCGGTTGCAAAGTCGGTCCCCTCGCAAAAGAAAAGTACCGCGCGCGCGACGTCCTCGGGCGAGCCCATCCGCTTGACCAGCGTGCCCTCGACGAGCTTCTGGATTTCCACCGGATCGTAATCCTCGGGCGCAAGGACGGGGCCGAGCGCGACGCAGTTGACCTGCACCTCGGGCGCCAATTCCTTCGCAAGGACCCGGGTCAGGCCGATAAGACCGGTCTTCGAAACCGTGTACGGCAGGTAGTTACGATATGGGCGCACGCCGGCCCAATCGCCGATATTGACTATTTTGCCCGCGCCCTGCCGGCGCATCGCGGGCGCCGCGAATTTCGCGAGAAAAAACGGAGCCTTCAGATTGGTGTCGAGATTTCGATCCCAATCCGCTTCGCTAATGTCTTCGAATTTTCGCCGGAAAAAGACCGACGCGGAATTCACCACGATATCGAGCTGCCCGAACGCTCCCAGCGCGTCGGCGACCATCGTTTCGATTTCCGAGACCTTATCGAGGTCGGCCCGGAAGGCGCGCGCCGTCGCACCGCTTGACGCAATTTCGGCGACGACCGCCTCGGCCTCGGCTTTCGAGCTTCGGTAATGCACGGCGACGGACGCGCCGCGGCGCGCGAACTCAAGCGCGATGGTTCTGCCGACCCTGCGGCCGGCTCCGGTTATGAGTGCAACTTTCCCGTGGAGTTCCATCGCCGGCACATCTTGCGGCGAGCGTGCGATCAGGCCTGGAGCGACTTCACGATCGCCTTTACGAGGGCGAGGTTGTCCGAATGGCCGGTTTTCGAGGCGGTGATATGTCCAAGCACCGGCCGGCCGAACAGATAAAGGTCGCCCATCAGGTCGAGCACCTTGTGGCGCGCAAATTCGTCGGCGAAACGAAGCTTCGTGTTAACGACCTTCTCGTCGTCCACCAGGATGAGGTTGTCGAGCCTTCCGCCGCTGCCGAGTCCCATCTCGGACAGCTTGGAGAACTCGCGCACGAACGCGAAAGTCCGCGCCGGCGCTATCTCGCGCACGTAGTCCGCGGCCGAACCAAGCTCGAAATGGACGCGCTGCACGCCGATAGGATTCGGATAGTCGAGCGTGTAATCGATTATCAGCCGGTCGGCGGGTTCGACCCGGATGAATTCGCCGCCTTCGCGTTGCTCTCCAATCACGATCGTTTCACGCGCGCGAATCGGTTCGGCGGTTGCGTCCTGCTCTTCGACGCCGACGCTCTCCAGTTGACGGCAGAACTCGAGCGCCGAGCCGTCAAGCGCGGGAATCTCGTCGTCGGTCTTGATAAGCAGGTTGTTGATCGAAAAGGCGTGGAGCGCGGACATCAGATGCTCCACGGTGCGAACCGAACGGCCGCCCTTTGCGAGCGTGGTATTGTACCCGGTCTCGGTCACGTTCTCGATCGCGACCGGGATATTCGACTCGTCGGCGAGCGAGGCGAAGATGATTCCGGATCCCGGCGGCGCCGGATGGAGTATCACTCCGGTCTTGAGCCCGGTATGCAGTCCCTGTCCGCCCATCACGATCGGCCGCGCGACGGTTCGCTGCGGAAATTCGCCGGCAGTTCGGGCGCGGGTCTTGCGGCTGCGCACCGGCGCCTCCCCCGCCGAGCACGCGGCGTCAGCCGGCGCGGGTCCCGCGCTTCCGCCGTCAAGCGCGCGCGAGATCGAGGCGAGCAGCCCGCTCATCGAGAACGGTTTCTGGATAAAGTCCGCGGCGCCCAGCTTGGTCGCCGCGACCGCGCTCTGGATATTGGCGTGGCCGGAAATCATTATGACCGGAAGCGCCGGCCTTTCAGACTTGATTCGCCGCAGCAGCTCGATCCCGTCAACCTCGGGCATCCAGACGTCGAGCAGCACCAGGTCAGGCG
>JAKAVX010000525.1 GCA_021827465.1 Deltaproteobacteria bacterium
GGCTGTCGAGGTACACCGCGCCAAAGACTTCGTATTCGTAGGGAGCCAGATGCAGCTGCAGGAACTGCCTCATCTTCTCCGGGGTCGTCAGCGCCGGCGACCCAACCCGGAACCGCCGAGCGAGAATCGTCTGCGCTTCGCGGATCACATCGTGCGAGTCGGCCTGCCGAAAACTCACGCCATCTTGTACGTAGAGTGTCGTCATGGTAGAGGTCCTCAAGTGCTTCGGGGCGGGATTGCCCGCCGGCCGAGCGGCACGCCGCAGCGCAGCCGTCCAGGCCGCGCGCAGCGCGCTTGCGAAGCACGGCCGTCCGGCCGTGCGCAGGCCTGGACGGCGAGAACGGCGTGACACACTGAGCCGGCGGCAAGCCCGCCCAACCCCAACCTCTCTGCCTCCCGAGACGACACACCCCAGCCCCCTTGCCCTGGAGCCTCCCGCACCCTCCCTCGTACCTCCGAGGTCAACGCAGCCCGCGGTCACCGGCGATCCCGCTCTTGAGCGGCGAGAGATCGCCGGCAACCGCCCGGGACCGCCCATCAGCTGCAGGCCGAGACGTAGCGCTCGAGCTCGGTCCGCGTGAAGTACGTGCGCGAGCCATCCTTCTGCGGCCTCAACGCACCGTCGCTGACCCGGTTATAAAGCTGCGCCCGGCTCATGCGCAGCATCCGTGCCGCCTCCACCACTCCGAAGCGCAACGCTGGCGTTGCCACCTCATTGGCCGAATCAATCTCTTTCTCTTTCATGACCATTCTCCTCCGCAGGACTCATTCGCCCTGCGGAAGATCATCACCAACACGAGCGCATCTGTCCGCGTGAGTTTCCGGGGAGTTTGCCGAGAAATCGACTGATGTTGAGGCAGTCGTATCCATACGGATGCGCATGCACATAGCGCCACGCAGTCGCGCAGCAGACCTCCGGAGACGACACCGTCAGTTCGCTTGTCAAACACGATCCTGCGGTTTCGCGGCGAGACACGGAACGACGCACCTGGACAGCGAAGCGAAGACCCGCGCCATCACACGTAAGCTCGGCCGATCCAAGATGGTTTCGCGCGAACCGCGGAGACCGCAACTTGCGATCTCTGCCCGTGAAATCCGATCATTTCGCGCCGGCCATATTGCCCGGGACTTGCCAGCTATATAAATATTTGTATACTCTATCGATGGAACGCAAGCCCATCGAGTTCCGCGGGAGCGCGCGCGAGGATCTACGGGCTTTTCCTCAGGCGGCGCGGCGGGAAGCGGGCTTTCAGCTCGATCGGCTCCAGTGCGGGCTCGCGCCCGAGAATTGGAAGCCGATGAACACCGTCGGTGCCGGCGTGCGGGAGATCCGCATCACGGATGCGGCAGGGGCGTTCCGAGTGATGTATGTTGCAAAATTCGCCACGGCCCTCTACGTACTGCACTGCTTCCAAAAGAAGACCCAGCGCACGCGCGACTCGGACGTCGAACTGGCGGCCCGGCGATACCGCGAATTGCTAAGAGAGTTACGATCATGACCCGCAAACGCTATGCCAGTGTCTGGGATGCCATCGAGGAAACCCCCGAGGAGGCGCAGAACATGAAGCTGCGCTCGACACTCATGATGGCCCTGCAGGAGCATATTTCCCGCGCCAAACTGAGCCAGGCCCAGGCGGCCAAGCTCTTCGGCGTGACCCAGCCGCGCATCTCGAACCTGATGCACGGCAAGATCGACCTCTTCGCCCTCGACACGCTCGTGAACATGGCAACCGCCGCCGGGATGCGCGTCGAGATGCGGTTGCGCAAGGTGGCATAGCTCACTGCGACGTGCCGCAAAGTCTAGACTTCAGCCTGCCGAAGCCGTGGAACGCATGAATACCCTGTCAATCTGAATTCATATGAGATTGCAGCTGCCCGTCTCGATCAAAGCACAAAGCGAGTGCCCGACGCACGTTTCTGCCGAGCGTTCTGTTGTGGAAACTCTGTAGAATGGCAAAGCTTATCTTTGGAATTTGTCGAGGACGTTATTCGATTGAAGTACATTTCATAATTTCGCGATTTTCCCGACCAACTGCGCTGATGCATCAGCCGAGTTTTTTGGTCGGAATCGGTCCATCCATCGGAGAATAGGAGACTTCGGCCAAAGTGCGCTCATCCACCCTCGGTACCATATAAATCCAAGGCGTCACGGAGTTCCGGCTGCTCCGATTCAGTCAAACGTCAAACCCATCGGCGCTAACTAGGCGACAACAATGACCCGCTGTACTGAAGCCGTGCACGCTGGCGTGGCGATCTTGATCCTGATCATCACACAAACCGCATTCGCGGCCCAACTCCACGAGTCGTCCCTACCCACGCCTTCCTCACAACCACAAGGTTTCCTACCGAGTGGGGCTTATAAGCCGTTAGTCGTTCAGCCACGTGCGGTTCATAAGACGTCGGAGTCGGTCAGGACGGAAGAGACTGACGCGCGTCGCCAATTGGCCGCAGAAGACAATACTGCCACGTACACCAAAGACTTGGCTTTGGTCACCAGCATTCTCGCTCTCTTCACGTTTCTACTCTGGTGGGCCAACCTTAGACTGATTAAGGCCGCAGAGAATACTGCGCGTCGACAGTCTCTCGAAATGAAGCAATCTATTGCCGAGGCTCACCGGTCAGCGCTTGCCATGGCGGAAGTTGCAGACACGATGCGCGCCAACACAGCAACAATGCAAGAGACTATGAAGAAGCAGATGCGGGCATACGTTTCGGCAGACCCCGGATTCGGCGTCTACCAAGATGAACACAACAACTTCCAGGGCGCCGTAGTGCTATCGAATAGTGGATTCACACCCGCAAGACACATCTCGCATCGCGTCCACGCGGCCGTGCTTCCAACTAAAGACGCCGAGAATCATATCTTCGAAGACACGAAGCCATATTTCGCGACGGACAGCTCTTTGAGTCCCAGGACAACGTACACGATATACGCCGGAGTAGTGCCAAATCGACTTTCCGCCGAAGAGGTACAGGAGGCGCTGTTAGGCGACGTGCGTCGGCTATTTGTGTGGGGAAGCGTGACATACGTTGATGTTTTCGATGAGTCCCACGAGACTTTCTTTTGCCATAATTTTACGTTTCCGATGATTGATAATGAAATTAAGGTGCGGACTTTCTACCACAACACCCATAATCGAACGACTTAGAGAATGCGCATGCGGATCTTGACCCTACCGCACTACCAGATCACGCCGTCAAATTGAACTGACCAAACTATTGCGAGTGCAAATTACTGTAAGCGGTCAGCGCCGTAGATTCTCACGGAGCTCCA
>JAKAVX010000526.1 GCA_021827465.1 Deltaproteobacteria bacterium
CTCGTCGCGGATGAGCGAGCCGGAGATGGCGACGGGGATGAGTTCGCCGTCCTTGTTGCGGAAGACGGTCTCGAAGCTCGCGATGCGCCCTTTGTTCGACGACTCGCGCATCGCCTTCATCACGCGGCGCGCCTCTTCGAGCGACGGATAGATGCGCGTGACCTTCTCGCCGATTATTTCTTCGGGGGAGTAATGAAGATTTTCCCGGGCTCCATCGTTGTAATAAGTAATGACGCCTTCGCGGTCGACCGCGACGATTATATCGGGTGAACTTTCCACCAGGCTCTGAAGGTATTTTTTATCGAGCGAAAACATTTGCGTTTGAGACGCTCTTCAACGTGCGGGGGCAGGGGGTTGGCAGGGGCAGATCAGTTGCCCGCCCGAGGACGGAATTTCGGAAGCGTTATCTCCTCGTTGATTTTTTCGAATATCACTTCCACCGGCATTCCGCATCGGATGTCATGCGGCTTGATGCCGACGAGGTTCGATATGAATTTCAATCCCTCGTCTAATTCTACCACCACAACCGCGTAGGGAACCTCCCCGGCAAACCCTGGATGGTAGATTTGATGCATGATGTTGAAGCTGCAGATGGTGCCCCGGCCGCTGACAGGCACCCACTTTGCCCGTTTATCGAGGCAATTGGCGCAGGTTTCATGGGCGGGGAAGCGTAAAACGCCGCATCCTTCGCATTTTTGCACCATGAGTTCGCCGGACCGGGCGCCGGCGAAGAATTCCGCAAGGTCGGGAGTAATTGAAGGGATCGGCTTGGAAACAGTGGCGGGCTTGGTTTGCTCTGACATTTTCCTGAATTTCCGATGGGGCCCTGTGTCGGCGTGTTGGTTTACGGGTCTGGTGCGTCCGGCGACGGCGCTACACGCGGGTTGAGAGGACCAGAGTCGAATGCGTCGACAGGATGCCCCCGTTACCGGATACCAAGCATACGTCATGCCGGGGAACCTGCCGGGTCCCGGCCTCGCCTCTGACCTGCGCCACGGCCTCGGCAACCGGAGTCATCCCCCACATATAGAAGGAGCTGAGCTGACCACCGCCCGTATTCACCGGCAGCGACCCGCCCGGAGCGGTCTTGCCGTCGGCGACAAACGGTCCACCTTCGCCTTTGGGGCAAAAACCGTAGTCCTCGAGCGTCACCAGGACGGTAAAGGTGTAACAATCGTAGAGTTCCGCAAGCTGGATGTCGGAAAGTTCCACACCCGCCATCCCGAACGCGGTCTCCTTGGCGATTGGTGCGCCGGAAATCAATGTATCAATCGGGTCACCGCCCGGATGGCCTTGGCCCATGCCCAAGATGTACACCGGCGCCTTCTTCAGATCTTTCGCCCGGTCGGACGACGTAACGATGACCGCAAGGCCACCGTTGGAAACCAGGCAGCAGTCGTATAGATGGAACGGCTCAACCACCCAACGCGACTTATGGTAATCCTCAAGTGTCATCGGAGTGTCGCAAAACTGCGCATCCGGGTTCATATTGGCCCACTTGCGTTGCGCGACCGCGATGACGCCGAGATGGTCGCTGTTCGTGCCGTAAAGGTGCATGTGGCGGCGCGCAACGAAGGCATACTGTGCGTTGACGCCAAAAAGTCCGTAGGCGGCGTTCAACCCGCGCGCGAATCCGTAAGCCGCGGCCGAGCCACCACCGTTTTTCTTGGGCGAGGGCGGGCGCAACGGAGCGTCGGCGAATACGCAGGCGACCGTACTCGCCATCCCGGAGGCGATCGCCTGTACTGCGTGCATTACCATCGCAGCCGCGGTTGCGCCGCCCAAGTTCATCATCGCGCTCAAGCGCAGATTACGCAGCCCGAGCGCCTGCTGGAGCGAAAACGAAGCCATCTGGTTTTCCGACCAGGTGATGCCCGGGTTGACCAGAAGGCCGTCGAGATCGTCGCGGGTCAGTCCGGCGTCGTCGAGGGCGAGCTTTACGGCCTCGACCGCAAAGCCTGTGGCGTTCGGATGGTCGAAGTTCTTTCCCATCCGGGTCTGGCCCAAACCTACAATCGCGCACTTGCCACGCAAACCCATTTCGTTCCCCCTCAAGATGACGCGGCGTCGAATCCGGAGCGGACAGTGGCTGACTATAGCCCAAGCGGACCGAGGACGAAAACCGGTGCCGCGGTGTAGAATGGTTGAGGGCGGGTGTTGGAGCGCCCGGACACGGTCGCGCCGGGATCGCCTAATGGTTGCGCCGTGTGGAAATTTGCACCTAGAATTGGCGAACGGGAGAATTTCTCGAAAATGGCCGAGTCCCTCACGTTTCAGGCTCTCGCGAGCAGCGATCACGTTCTATCCAGTGCGGAAAACTACATTTTGTACATCCTGTTGGAGGCGATCGCCGGCGCGGCTGGTTCCGGCGCCGGCGACGGCAAAGGACGCCTGCCTCTGAACCTGAGCGTGGTCCTGGACCGCTCGGGCTCGATGTACGACGAGCGCAGACTGGAATTCGTCGTCGAGGCGGTCAAGTTCATTGCCGACAACCTTGCGCCCGAGGACAAGGTTTCGGTGATCGCATTCGCTGATCGCGCCAAACTCATAATCGAACCCGAGCAGATTCACGACCGTTCCGCGGTAAGGCGTGCGCTCGACGATATCGACCTTCTCGAAATCGGCGGCGGCACGCAGATGGCGCTCGGGATGCAGGCGGCGATCGAGCAGGTCAACCGAAATCACTCGCCCCAGCGCCTCAACCGCGTCCTGGTGCTGACCGACGGCCAGACCTACCAGGAGTCGGCTTGTCTGGATCTCGCCGCGCAGAATCGCGAGGGGATGTCGTTCTCCACGATGGGCGTGGGCGTCGAGTTCAACGAGAAGCTCCTGATGCGGATCGCGCAGGAGTCCAACGGCAAATATCATTTCATCGGCGAACCGTCCGAAATCCCCTCGATCTTCGAGGACGAGCTGCAGGGCCTGCGCGCGGTCACGCTAAGAAACGGCCGCATGGAGGTAACGCTCTCGCAGGGCGTGCAGGTGCGCGAGGCGTTTCGCGCGAGTCCCGAGATTTACGCGCTCGGCACGCCGCTGGTCGATGAGCGCAAGGTAACCTTCCAGATCGGCGACCTTGAAGCGGGTGTGCCCGGCTCGGTGCTGCTCACGCTGGTGCTGCCGCCGCGCAAGCCCGGTCCGGTCCGAATCTCGCAGAACGTCTTCTACTACGAGGTTCCGGGCGCGGGCGAACGCTCGGCCACCTGCGACGTTATGGTCGAATACACGCTCGATCGCACGCTTACCAGCAAGCGCAACGGGCGGGTGATGAACCTC
>JAKAVX010000527.1 GCA_021827465.1 Deltaproteobacteria bacterium
GGATCTCCTGGCCTTCGACGTTGTCGTAGTAGACGAGGCGTCGATGGTGCTTCTGCCAGCCCTATATTTCGCCATCGGGCTCGCGCGCGAGAGGGCTGTTGTCTCAGGCGACTTCCGCCAGCTTCCGCCGATCGTTCAGACCAAGCAGAAAGCGATCCTGGACGAGATAGGCATGGACGTTTTCCACGCGGCCGGCGTTGTCGCAGCGGTTGAAGCGAACGCGAGCGATCCTCGCTTAGTGATGCTCGAAGAGCAGTATCGGATGCACGAAGCGATATGCGGCCTGATTTCAACCTTCATGTACCACGGGAAGCTCCGCACGTCCGCCTCAGTAGAAGACCGCCCAACGAAGCCGCGCGATCCTCTCCGCGGCCCGATGACAATCATCGACACATCGTCCCTCTGGCCATTCGAGACGCAGACCGCCTCCTTTTCCCGTTTCAATCTTGTCCACGCCCTTGTCGCGCGGAACCTGTCTCGACAGCTCATCGAAGTGGGCCGAATAAAGGACGGCGGAGAGCTCGGCATCTGTACGCCTTACGCAGCGCAAGCGAAACTTATTCGCCGGCTCGTTGAGGATGAAGGTGACCTCAAGGACGCTGTGGAGGTAGGTACGGTCCACCGCTACCAGGGCGATGAGAAGACGGCGATCATCATCGATATCCCCGAAAGCGTCGGCGGTGGCCAGTTCATCGGACGGTTCTTGCAGGAGGATCATCCGGACGACGACGGTGCCAGGCTATTGAATGTCGCCGTGAGCCGCGCAAAGGAGAATCTCGTCATCGTTGCCAACCTGACCTACCTCGACGATCACCTTCCGAGTAACGCTTTCCTACGCGAGCTCCTGTTCACGATTCAGAGCGACGGGCAAGTTCTGGACGCGAGAGAAATCCTGTCATTACAGCCGGCGGATCTTCGCGGTTTGGGGCGGCCGGTCGACATCGATTTGGAAACGCAGCGGACCGGTTTATTCAAGCAACAAGATTTTGACACCGTATTCCGCGTGGATGTCAGCCAGGCGAAAACGTCGGTGCTGATCTACTCAGCCTTCGTGACGCCGGAGCGCGTTGGGATGTACGGCGACCTGTTTCGACAGAAGATCCTCGAGGGAGTGAAGATCCGATGCGTCATGCGCCCGCCCAAGTACAATGGCTCGATTCCGCCCGAGCGCGGCAAGGAGGCCTTAGACGCGCTCGAAGGTATCGGCGTGGTCGTCGACTGCCGGCGGGCCATACATCAGAAGATCGCAATCGTGGACGGTCGGGTTGTGTGGTTCGGGTCTCTCAATCCCCTCTCTTACACGGCAAGAACGGAGGAGACCATGATCCGCGGGCTCGCGCCTGGATTCGCATCAGAGCTCGCCCAACAGGTAGCCATTGGTGCAGTCAAGCGCGACGACGAAGGCGAGGGCACTCTAACTCAAGGGGAAAATCCCCGATGTGAGTGGTGCGGCGGTCGAACGTCTTACTTTCGGAGGCACCGCGACGCACAGCCGTTCTTCGCTTGTGAGGCGGACTGCCGCTGGGTGCAGAACGCGTGGAGCACGGCTGCCGCACCACGGCCGCGGGCGCCGCGGCGACGGAGCAGGCGCTAGCCGAGCAACTGGGCGTCAACTGGCAAGACTACCTGGGCGGGCAGAATTCGATTTCCGAGCCGAAGGGCAACACTCGACGGAGGGAAGGGCATGAATGACCAGCTCAAGAAAGCGACTGACCAAATCACCCTCGCATCTATGGATTACCGTATCTGGCGAATCTATACCGAGCCGCGCGACCATGCGAAGTATCTGAAAGTTCTAGAAAAGTACATCTTGTTCGTCAAGACCAGCCGTCACGCGCATTTGCTCGCCACGATCATTGAGCTTTACGGTCTCTACGAGACACGGCCCGACAGCATCAGCCTTAGTCGCCTGGTCAAGGATACGCCCGATGACAAGTTGCGCCGTGGCCTCCAACCGATGCTTGAGGAGGCATGTGGGATTTGGCGCAAGATAGCGATCTTGCGTAGCGAGGTCGCTCATCTATGCGACACCGACACCGACGCAGCGTTCCGGCGCGCCAATCTCTCACCGAACGAGATCGAACGGCTGATCGAGCTGTCAAAGCAACTGGCCAACAGGCTTTCTCTCGCAAGCGACCGCAGCGCTTCTGCGTTCAACCTCGACCCGGCGACCGACACCTACAACTTGCTGGACAGCCTCCTTAGAATCGAGAGTCGATAGTTGTGTGACCTCGCGGCGCGATCGTGGCAAAGAAACGCACACGACGCCTCTTCGCAGGACTGATCGCTGTTTTGCTGGGGGTTCTGTGCTCTGGTGACTGCTCACCCGTGATGGAGGCGACCAGACCGACCCCAGTCGATACCTCGCAATTCGCGATCGGGGAAAGCCGATTTCAGGTGGTGGAAGCTATAGGCGCTCCGACCGCCAATGTGAAGAATGGCGCATGAGCTATTACCGAAAGTTGTGGATCTGATGCGCGCAGCCGTCTCGAGTCTTTGCGAGAGTCGGAAGATCAGATTGAACCAGCCATCTCCGCACTCGAAGAAGAACCTTGGAGTCCTTTCATCGGCCATCGGACGGTCCGCTCCGCAGTACAGGGCTGGAAACGATTCGACCAGAGCCTTCGTATTTTGCGCATTCATCCTGTCAAATCACCCACGATTTTTTTCGCCGCCCCTCACATCGCTGATGATGCCATTGGCCTGCGCCCCGAAAACTCCACCAATTTGAGGTAGAGTCCGTCGCCTGAAAAGGAGACGGACGATGAAGGGAAGCCGCTTCACGGAGGAGCAGATTATCGGGGTGCTGCGGGAGCAGGAGGCCGGCGCAAGGACCGAAGAGGTGTGCCGGCGGCACGGGATCTCGAGCGCGACATTTTACAAGTGGAAGTCGAAGTACGGCGGGCTGGAGGTTTCGGACGCCAGGCGGCTGAAGGCGCTGGAGGATGAGAACCGGCGATTAAAGCGGCTGCTGGCGGAGTCGCTGCTGGACAACGCGGCGCTCAAGGACCTGCTCGGAAAAAACGTCTGAAGCCTGCGGCGCGGCGAGTAGCAGTGATTGGGGTAATGGAGCGTCACGGGCTGAGTCAGCGGCACGGGTGCGAGCTGGTGGGGGTGGATCGTTCGACTTTGCGTTACCGGTGCAGACGAACGGACGACTCGGCATTGAGGCAACGACTGCGGGAGCTGGCGGCGGAGCGGCGGCGCTTCGGGTATCGCCGGTTGGGCTGGATGCTGGCGCGCGAAGGCCACGCGCTGAACCACAAGAAG
>JAKAVX010000528.1 GCA_021827465.1 Deltaproteobacteria bacterium
AAACGGTCGCATTTTTTGATTACGGTTCGAGCCCGCTGGTCCTGCTCGCTTCGGGCGGCTATGTCGGTTATCTGCGGCGCGGCGCTGCGGAGCGCCTCGGTTTATTCGCGGTGTGCAACGATGGCGTGGCCACGATGGCGCCGCGGATGGCGGAGATCGTACAGACCGTGAAGCCGACAATGCTGGTGCTCAGGCGCGATCTGGTTGCTCCGTTCGCGTCGGCGCTGGAGACGGCGGGCGTTGCGCTTGCGGGAAAGATCCGATGGGCCGCGATGAGCGAGGTTGAAGGCGCCGTGACTCGCGAACAGGCCGAGGCGGCGGGAACGAGCCTCGGGGTGCGCGTCTTTCGGATTCTCCGATGCGACGCTGTATTTCTGCTTGCCGGCGAGTGTCCGCGCTGCGGGTGCTTTCATCTCGATCGCCGCTATCGGGCCGAAGAGTTGTCCTCGAGCGAGGTAGCGATAACCACGACTTTTGCGCAGACCTGTCCCGCGGTGCGCTACAATCTGGGCGCGGCGCGTGTGGCAGGTGCCGGATGCCCGCTTGAGCCCCGCGCGCAGCGAATCGAATGCTGAATACGGAGCCGTTCGACGCTCTCGACCGCCTGTCGCTCGCCGAACTCGAGCGATGGTGGGCGAGGCGCTTGCGCGCGGTGCTAGCGGTCGCGGCCCGGGAGCTTCCATTCTATAGCGAACGGTTCGCCGCCGCGGGCTTCGACCCCGCGAGCTTTCGCACGTTGGCTGATTTGAGACGGCTGTCCGTAGTCGCCAAGGCCGATCTGCTTGCGGTGCAGCGTCTGACCCGCAGTCGGCGCGTGGGAATCGAGCGGGGCGCAGACAGTTCCGCCTCGCGCGCGACATTCAGCCTCAGTTCCGGCACGGCGGGTACGACCTTTGTCACGCACACGGCGCAATGGCGCCGGGCGCAGGGCTTATCGTCGTGCCGCGCGCATTGGTGGGCGGGACTGCGCCCGGGCGGGTCATTCGTGATGTCTGCGCCGGCGTGGCACAGCTACGCGGCTATCCAGCCGTTCATTGCCGCGCACTTCGGGATGCGATGCGTGGTGGTTTCGGGGACCTATCTGCCGCGGTTCGCAGAGCGAATCGTTGACGCGATCCTGCATTTCAAGCCACGCTTTCTCACCATGTTCCTGCCGATGGTTTTTTCGATTCTGGCCGTGGCTCGTGAAAAAAAATTGTGCTCACACAGGCTCTTCGAGAACGTGGAAAGTCTCGTCGTGACCGGCGCCCCGATCACGCCTGGCATGCGCGACCATCTGAAAGCCGGCACGGGGGCTGGGCGGGTTGCCGAGATCGCCGGTACGAGCGAGAATTTGCTCGCTGTCGACTGTCCCCAGGCGTGTGGCCTTCACGTCGTACCCGACACGTGTTACGTCGAGATCATCGATCGCCGAAGCGGCAATCATGCCGCCGACGGCCAGCGGGGCTCGGTAGTTAATTCGGCGATGATTCCCCATGGCTCGCTGTATCTTCGGTATGATAGCGGGGACATCGGCGTTATGGACCGCTCGCCCTGCCCGTGCGGGCTGCCTTCGCCGCGCATCAAATTGCTCGGGCGATGGGAAGACTGCTTTACCGTGGGCGCGCAAACATTGCTGCCGTACGATGTTCAGCTAGCGCTTGAACAGGAAGTTCCCGAACTGAGCGGATCGACCTTCGTCATCGTGCGCGAATCTCTAACCGCGGGAAGACTGCGCATCCTTTTGGCCGAACCGCAGCCCTCATCGGGAGCGCTCCTTGACTATGCGCAGAAGGCACTCTCCAAGCGGTTTGACGTGACGGTCGAGGTTGGCGCAGCGCGCAATCTGCCGCTTCGTTTTAAGGGCGTGCCGCCGATCCTTTCCGAACGGGAAGCGCAGCTATGAGCAAGGGCGCGCTTGGTCTGCTGGCTGCGTACTGGCCCGAAGATACGCCCCGGTATGCGCACATCCCATTGAAGACGATCGGCGACGTCACGATTTACCGGCATGGCGCCGCCGATCGCGCCGCGCTCGTAAGCGCATCGGGAGCGCTTACCTACGGCGTGCTCGCCGAGCGTTCACGGCGTTTCGCAGACTGTCTGCGCGGCAGAGTGAAGCGCGCTTCGCGTGTGGCAATCCTCGCCCCCGACGCGGCCCGGATGCTGGTTGCCGCTTTCGGCGCCTTTGACGCGGAGGCGCTGATCTTTCTGAGCGAGAAGACGCCGTCCGCGCAGGCACTCCAGGCGTTTGAGCCCGAGTTGATTATCGCTCCCGAAGCAATTGCCGGCGCGCCGGCTCCGCTTGTCAGCTTCGAGGAGGTGGAAGCTTCGGAAGCGAAGCCACCCACGGGGCGTCCCGATATTCGCACCCCGCTTATGGTTCTGGCTGCGCCCGACGGACGCGGCGAGGTTCAGCATAGCCATCGAAGCCTGGTTGCGAGCGCGGTGTCGACCGAGCACTTTTATATGTTTGCCGAGGAAATCACGCTCCTGATGGTCGAGCCGCCCACGCGATGGTACACGCTGGCGCTCATGCTCGGAGCGTTGCAGCGCGGGGCGACCGTGCTCGCGGGATGGGAAGAAAATCCTCCCGCGTCCGGCGAACGGGTCGATTACGTGGCGTGCGGATGGGACCGAGCGGTGGGAATGCTCGATGAGGCGGGCGCTCGCGGCTTGCCGCGGCGAATCGCGGCGGGCCTGATTGCGGCAATTGAAGGACCGTTCAGCGTGTCACGTCGGCTGCGACTTGCGCGCAAGCTTGGTTGCGATATCCTGACTTTGTTTGGGCGCAGCGATACCGGCCCACTCCTCGCAAGCCATCCGGGCTGGTTCCTTAACGAAGCCGCCGGGATTCCGATGCCGAACGTCGACCTGCGCCCGCTCAATCCCGCCGACGGAACTCCGCTCAACATCGGATGGGAAGTCGTGGAGCGCGCCGAAATCGGCGCGAAGTCCGCGCTTGCGCCCGCCGGAGCGGCGACGATTGAGGGATGGCTGCGCACCGGCGTTATGGCCGAGGTGGACCCAACGGGCTTCTATTTCCTCCATTCGCAGCCGCCCCTGCGCGTGCTGTAAAGCCGAGCTTAGCTACCGCCTACGGTTCTGAAGGCGCCGCTTTCGAATCGCGCAATCGCTTTTCCGACCCGGTTTACGAACGAGTCGCGGCCGGCACCAACCCTGAGACGCTCGGCCGCGTAATCGTCGCAGTAGCGGCAATCGCGGCATCCCATGCGGCAGTCGTGCTTTCTCTTGAAAAACTCGACGAACCCATCGAGAGCGCGATTGG
>JAKAVX010000529.1 GCA_021827465.1 Deltaproteobacteria bacterium
CGATCTGATCAGGACGACGCGGCGATGGGCGATTTTCTCGTGGTTCTTCCTGACGCTGGGGAATCTGTTCGGCGCGCGATGGGCCTACGAAGTGCTCGGATGGGGCGGCTACTGGGCGTGGGACCCGGTTGAGAACGCCGCCTTCATGCCGTGGCTCGTGATGACGGCCTACCTGCATTCGGTGATGATCCAGGAGCGCAAGGACATGTTGAAGGTGTGGAACCTCGCGCTTATCGGGCTCGCCTTCGCGCTCACGCTGTTCGGCACGTTCATCACCCGAAGCGGCGTGATTTCCTCGGTGCACTCGTTCACGGAGTCGGGCCTTGGGCCGTATTTCCTCAGCTTTGTTATCGGCGTTGTCGTGATGTACACGGCGCTGCTGATCTATCGCGTGCCGGACCTCCGAAGCCCCGCCGAGTTCGAGTCCTATCTATCGCGGGAAGCCGCCTTCCTGTTCAACAACCTGATCCTGGTCGGCATCGCATTCGCGGTCTTCTGGGGCACGATCTTTCCGATCCTGTCGGAAGCCGTGCGGGGCGTGAAGATTACCGTTGGACCGCCGTTCTTCAACAAGGTCAACGGACCGCTTGCGCTCGGGCTGATTTTCCTTATGGGAGTCGGTCCGCTGATCGCGTGGCGGCGCATGACGGTGAAGAACCTGCTGCGCGTCTTCGCCGCGCCTGCCGTGCTCGGAGTCGCAACCGGCGTGGCGCTGTTCGTTCTCGTCGGGCTTCGCCAATGGTACGTGCTGGCGGCGGGTTCTCTGGTCGGGTTCGTGTTCGGAACCATCCTTGCCGAGTTCCGCCGCGGAGTGGTCGCGCGGCGCCATGTGGTCAACGAGACCGTGCCGCGCGCGGTCGCGAATCTGGTCTCGAAGAACAACCGGCGATACGGCGGTTACATCATTCACATCGGCGTGCTGATCGCTTTCGTTGGAATCATCGGCTCCTCGTTCTTCAAGACCCAGGTCAAGCAGACCGTCAAGCAAGGAGAGAGCTTCGCCGTCGGCCCGTATCAGCTCAGGTATCTCGGTCTTACCACCGCCGACACGCCGCACATGGCAAGCGCGACGGCGCGAATCGAGGTCCTCGAGAACGGACGCGAGATCGCCCTGATGAACCCCGCCCGGGTCTTCTACAAGGCGCCGCAGCAACCCGCCACCCAGGTCGCGATCCGCTCGACGCCGCTCAACGACCTCTACGTGGTGCTGGCCGGAATCGACGACGGCGGACTCGTCACGTTCCAAGTGTTCCTGACTCCGCTCGTCCTGTGGCTATGGGCTGGAGGCCTGGTGATGGCGCTCGGAACGGTGGTTGCGATGTGGCCGAATGTCCGTGAGCGGGCCGCAATCGCGCAGGCGCTGAAGACGCAAAGGGACGAGGACGAAGAACTCGCCATCGACATCCCGCGGGGAGGCGATTGAACCTGCGTCCGGCTGCGATATTGCGAAGGTACGGGTTGATTCTGCTCGCCGTTGCCGTCACGCTCGGCGTCCATGCGTCGTCGGTCGGCGCCGCGACGCGGCCCACCGTGGAAGGTGTCGCGCAGGGACTGACGTGCCAGTGCGGATGCGGCCTCACGGTGGCCAATTGCAACCATCCCAGTTGCGAATTCGCCGTTCCGACGCGCACGCAGATCGCCAAAATGATCAGCCGCGGTATGAGCCGCGTCCAGATCATTACCTTTTTCCGCAAGAAATACGGCGACAAGATTCTTTCCGCGCCGCCCGCCCAGGGCTTCAACCTGCTCGCCTGGACGATGCCCTTTGTCGCGCTCGTGGCCGGCGGCGCCCTGATCATGCTCCTGCTCGAACGATGGCGGCGCGCCACTCCTTCGCTGCCGAGCGGCTCTGAAGCCGTTGCAGAGCGGCTCCCGGTGATAGATCCCAAGCTTCGCGAGAAGCTGGAAAAGGAAATTCGGGAGCATTTCTAGTGGTTTTCTACATAGCGACGCTTCTGATCGTTACCGGGGTTGCGCTCTATGTTGCCTCGCCCCTGGTCAGTGCTTTTGGACGCACGCGCAAGACCCAAAGCCGCGAGGAACTGGTAGTGGAGCACTGGGAGCACGAACAGGCGCTCGCCGTCCAGGGCCTGAGAGAACTCGAATTCGACCGCCAGATGGGCAAGCTGGCCGACGCGGACTATGAATCGCTGCATGCGGCGCTCGAAACCAGGGCGCTGGAAGCGATGAGCGCGCTCGAGAGAATCGACGAGGATATACGCCAGAAGCGTCTCGCCTCGCTCGAGGCTCCCAAGGCGAAACCGGCCACGCCCGCCAGCGAACCCACCTCGGCCGCTTCCGCCGACCCTGCGCCGACCGTATCCGCATCTCAGGCTCCGGCGCCGGTTGCGCCCAAGACGCCTGCTCCCGCGCCGATTCATCCGAGCCCCGAGCAGCGATGGACTCCGGGGACGTCCGCAGACGACCATCATCGAGCGAGCGGGACGCGGGGGCGGCTGCGCTTCTGTCCGCAGTGCGGGCTGCGCGTGCTCGCTACCAGCAATTTCTGCGGCGAGTGCGGCGCTCAATTGCGTACCGGCGAGCGGGTTACCACGCGGGCCTCACGATGACGGCGCCGGTCGTCGAAACCCACGCGCTCGGCAAGAGTTTCGGCGAGACCCCGGTTCTGAGGGACGTCAATCTCAAGCTCTACGCCGGCCGGGCCGCGATGCTGATCGGCGGCAACGGCGCGGGCAAATCCACCTTGCTCCGAATCCTGGCCGGGCTCGGCCGGCCCACCACCGGGCGCGTGACGATCTTCGGAGAGGACAGCCTCTCACTATCGTATCCGAACCGCCGGCGAATCGGGATGCTGAGCCATCAGAGCTGGCTTTACCCGCATCTGACCGCGCGCGAGAACCTCGAGTTTTATGCAACCCTTTATGGCGTCGCCCATCCGCCGGAGACCGTCGCCGACCGATGGCTCGACCGGGTGGGTCTGCTCCTGTTCGGGCGTGAGCGCGTGCGCACGTTCTCGCGAGGTATGGAGCAGCGGCTTTCGCTTGCGCGCGCGATGATCGCGGAACCGATGCTGCTCCTGCTCGACGAACCGTTCGCCGCGCTCGATCCGGACGGCGTCGCGATGGTCGGCGGGCTGGTTCGCGAGCGGGTTGAGCGCGGTTGCGCTGTGGTGATGACGGCGCACGGGCCGATCGAAGTCGAGGGCCTGGAACCGGAAGCCTATTCGGTCGTGCGCGGGCGCTTCGCGCCGTATGGCGGCGAGCGCCGCGGCGGACGGTTGCGCTCGATACCGGGGCGGTGACG
>JAKAVX010000003.1 GCA_021827465.1 Deltaproteobacteria bacterium
TCTGCGGCACCACGCCCGAGGAAAGCACGTTGCGCAGGAAGATATCCGCGTAACCGGCGAGCGATACGACGCCTTCCTGGATTCGCGCGCCCGAGCCGTCGTTGAGCCCGATCACCGGGCATCCGGTCTTCATCGCGAGATCCATTATCTTGCAGACTTTTTCCGCGAACGCCCCGGACAGGCTTCCGCCGAACACGGTGAAGTCGTGCGAGAAGATGCACACCTGGCGGCCGTCGATCGTGCCGAAGCCGGTCACTACGCCGTCGCCGGGGATCTTCTTGCCGGCCATGTCGAAGTCGGTGATTCGATGGGTCTTGAACTTGTCGAGCTCGACGAACGACCCGCGGTCGAGGAGGAAGTCGATTCTTTCACGCGCTGTCATCCGGCCCGACTGGCGCTGGCGCTTGAGGCGTTCCTCACCGCCGCCCAGTTCCGCCCGGCGAGACAGCTCCTGCATCTTCTCGATATTTTCCTTTAGGCCCATTTTTCCCAAATAAAAAATCCGCCGGGGCGAAAACTTACCCCAGCCGAAACTTTGGCGGCGCGGCGAGCGCCCCGCAAATAGATAACGCAATGGCCGAGCCGGTTAAAGCCGCGCCGAAGGCTCGTTCGCCCTGCTTTAGTCGGCCGCGCGCGGCGAAAAGCCGCGAAATTCTATATAGTCGCCGGCCTTGACGCCGTAGCGCTTGCAGAAGCCGGCGTTCACTTCGAGCACGTACTTGGAATTGCCTTCGACCGCGAGCAGCTTTTCGGAATACGGCGCGGCGTTGGCGACAATCCCGATTATTTGCCGCTTGCCGTCGGCAAATACCATGTCGAGCGGAATCTCGGTGTTCTTCATCCAGAACCGCACCGGCAGCGCCGTGGGAAAGATAAAGATCATGCCCGCGTCGGGCGCCAGATGGCTGCGGTACATGAGCCCGATCTCGCGCTTGGCGGGAGTGTCAGCCACTTCGACCTTGACCGTGGCGAGCGCGGCGTTTCCGCCCGACGGCCGGATTAAAACCTGCGGCTTCGAGCATCCGGTTACGGCTATCGCGAGCAGCGCGGCAATCGCGGCCAGAAAGCTTGAACTCTTTCGCGTCACATCCGGAGTTTAGCGGTCCTCGGGCACGATCTGGAACCGCTCGAAGCGCCCGGGTTCGGCCCGGCGCCGGCATGGGCGACCCGATTTCTGCCGCCAAAATCTCCCACGCCCGAGCGTCTTGCGACCCGGCGCAATCTCTTTGCGGCAATCGTCGCACTGAGCGAGTATGACAGCGCACGCCGCCGCCAGGGCGCATATCTGGTCGCCAGGGTGGCCGCGATTCTACATGACAACGCTGTATGGATTTCTTGATGAGACTGGAGACAGACAGAGGGACGACCGCGTTTTTATGTGCGGCTATGCCGGCTGGGACGAGGCGTGGAACAAGTTCTCGCCATGTTGGGGCCACGAACTACGCGTAGCGGGCGTTTCGGCTATACACGCTACGGAGCTTTTGTCTCAGACGGGCCGGTTCCATGGGTGGTCGGAGGATAGAGCCGATGATCTAGCTGGCCGCTTAGTGGACATAATTCGAACTAGCGTTCCGGTCGGAATCGGGGTGGGGCTGGATGCGGCGCACTATCGGAGCCTGACACCGGGGCAACGGAAAGAAATCGGTCAGCCCCAACTGATTCTTCTCTCTCGCGCTATCAAGGTATTGGCTGGAGTTGTGGAGGAGGCGCGCAGGAACGGCGATCAGGTGGAGGGCATCGACATCACCTTTGATGACACCCAAGAGGCAGACCGCATGCTGAGGACGTGGGTACGACTGAAGAAAGACCCCGACCATCAGCATTTGCGGGCCTTGGTTCCGAGCGTCGGATTCGCGGACGATGAGTTCTTTTTTCCGTTACAGGCCGCGGACCTTCTAGCGAACCTTACCAACCGTTATTGGCAAAGGAACACCGGCAGCGACCGCGCCGAAAAGCACCTTCGCAGCCTTCTGGCGCCCCCACAGAGCGAAAATGTTTTCGCCTACCGCCTTGGTTTCGTAACCGCCGACGAGATGAATGAGGCAGTGCGCCTCCACAAGCCTCTTTTCTAAGGGGGCCTCCTGCTTGCTGTTCCGGTCCAGCGGTCTCTAGCCTTGCCCGCGCCACATGTGAGGCGTCTGAGGCTTATTTTGACGGGGAAATTCCACCGCGCCCGAGCGTCTTGCGACCCGACGCAATCTCTTTGCGGCAATCGTCGCACTGAGCGAGTATGACAGCGCGCGCCGCCGCCCACGCGCCAAACGGAGGGTATCGTCATGGACTATGGGAAGTACCGATGCATCAAGGTTGAGAAGGACAACAAGCTCGCGACCGTGACCTTCAACCGGCCCGAATCGCTGAACGCCGTCAACTCGGAACTGCACGACGAGCTAGAGCATATCTGGGTCGATCTCGCCTCTGACGAGGAGATCAACGCGATTCTTCTGACTGGCGCGGGCAAGGCGTTTTCCGCGGGCGGCGACGTGAAAGCGATGAAGGCCAGGTGGGGCACGGAAGAAGGCAGGAAGTGGACGCTCACCATCCCGTCGGCCGGTCGCCGGATAATCCAGAACCTGCTCGACGTGGAGCAGCCGATAATCGCGGCGGTCAACGGCGACGCGATGGGTCTCGGCGCGAATATCGCCCTTCTGAGCGACGTTATCGTCGCCTCGGAAACCGCGCGGGTTGCGGATACTCACGTCAAGGTCGGTATCGTGGCGGGCGACAGCGGCGCGGTGATTTGGCCGCTGCTGGTCGGGCCGGCGCGAGCCAAGGAGTACCTGATGCGCGGCACTTTCATCAGCGGCGCGGAAGCGGCGCGGATCGGGCTCGTCAATTACGCGGTGCCTGCAGACCAGGTGCTGCCCAAGGCGCGGGAGATCGCGCGCGAGCTAGCCGACGGCCCGACCTACGCGATCCGATGGACCAAGCTTGCAGTGAACAAGTGGCTCAAGCAGCAGGTGAACACGATCCTCGATGCGTCGATCGCCTATGAGATGGTGACGTTTTACACCGAAGACCATCTCGAAGCCGCGACCGCCTTTGCGGAAAAGCGCAAGCCCGTTTACCGCGGCAAGTAGGGGATTACCGAAATCGCGCGGGTGTCGCGTGGAAGTCGCGCGCCCGCGCGAAAAATCGCGTCAGCACGGGGTTAGGTGCGACGCTTCGCGTGGTCCGGATTTTCTCGGGCAAGCCTCCCCTTTGAGTCATCCTGCGCGAAGCGAAGGATCTCATGCCACCCAAAGTTCGGTGGAACGAGATTCTTCGCTCCGGCAGCCTTCGCTCAGAATGACAGAAGCTCCTGCCTCCGCGTTCAGTTTCTGGAACCTCGCAAATGTCGGGCGCGCGAAGAAAAAGGCGACCGCGCCCGCGCGATATCGTGCCTACACCCCCTTCCCGGCCTTCCCCCGCAACTAAGGGGGGCGGAAGAAAGAGGCGATCCTGCTCGGCAGCTTAAAGCCAGAGACAGGGAGGCAACGTCGTCTTTGCCCGCACCGAAGCTCCGCGCGTGGCTCGCGAAAGTTTTAATCGGCGGCCATCGGGAGGGCGCTGAGGCCGCGCAGGAAATACGAGCCCTTGTATTCCAGCTTCGCTTCCGGGTCGGCCAGGCGGAGCTGCGGGAGGCGTTCGAGCGCCGTGCCGATCGCGATCGCAGCTTCGAGACGTGCGAGCGGAGCGCCGAGGCAGAAATGAATTCCCTCGCCGAACGCCAGATTGTCGCGCGGCTCGCGCATGATATCGAACCGCTCGGGGTCCTTGAACTCGGCAGGGTCGCGATTTGCCGCGGCAAGAATGATGAAAGCCGCCGTCCCGCGCGAAAGCTTGACGCCCGCCAGTTCCACGTCGCCGATCGGATGACGCACGGTTGACTGGACCGGGCCGTCGTAACGCAGCATTTCCTCGACCGCGCGCCCGATAAGGGTGGGCTCGCTTCTCAGCAGCGCCATCTGATCGGGATTCCGTCCGAGCGCGAGCATCCCGTTGCCTATCAGGTTCGTCGTGGTCTCGTTGCCCGCGAGCAGGAGCAACACGACGAAATTGAGCAGTTCGCCGGCCGTGAGCTTCTCGCCCTCCTGATGCGCCGCGACGAGCGCGCTGACGAGGTCGGGACCGGGCTCGCGCTTTCGCCGCTCGATCTCATCCCTAAAGTAGTCGGCGAGCGAATGACGCGCCTCGCGAATCTCGGGAGGCAGCGGGTTTCCCGGCAGCGTGTTGTCGGCGGCGATTATCAGGTCCGACCAGTGCTTGAAGGTTTCGTATCGCTCGGCGGGCACGCCGAGCATCTCCGCGATAACCATCACGGGGAGCACGTTGGCGAGATCGCCCATCACTTCGAGCTCGCCCTTGCTGGCGGCCGCCTCCAGCAGGGAATTGGTTATCTCGCGGATACGCGGTTCGAGTTCGCGGATACGGCGCGGAGCGAACTCGCGGCTTATCAGGCGGCGAAGGCGCGTGTGCACGGGCGGATCGGAAAACAGCATCGTGGGCGAGCCGTGAAACGGATTTCCGTCGGGCGGCGGCATCATCTCGGGCGGCTGGACGCTGGAGAAGCGCTCGTGATCGCGAAGCACCTGGGCGCAGTCGGCGTAACGCGCGACCAGCGCAATCGGCGTGATCAGGTTGATGACCCGGGGCGGTCCTTTGAGCATCGCGCGGTAGCTCGGGTAGGGATTGGCGCGGTATTCGGGATCCCAGGGATTGAAATAGATATCTTCGGCCGGCGTTGCTGGGGTGGCCATGATTCCTCCCGTCGATACGCCGCGATTCGCGTCAGTGGCCGGTGAATTTCGGCTGGCGTTTTTCCAGGAACGCGCGTACGCCTTCCTTGTAATCCTCGCTGTCGAAGCATCGCGCGACCATCGCGGACACGCTCTTCGTATCGCGCTCGTCCGGGTCCTTCAGCGACTCGCGTATCGCAGCCTTCGCCGCCTTCATCGTGAGCGGCGCATTGGCCGCCATCCTGAGCGCGCACTCGCGCACCCCGGCCTCGAGCGCGTCGCGCTCGAAGACGCGGTTCACAAGGCCCATCGCAAACGCCTCGTCCGCGTCGAAGAGCCGCGCGGAGAGCAGGATGTCGCGCGCATTGGCGGGTCCGACCACGTGAGTGAGAGCGATCACTCCTTCGAGCGGGTAGGCAAGCCCGAGCCTTGCCGCGGGAACGCCCATGCGCGTTCCGCGCGCGGCGATCCGGATGTCGCACGAGAGCGCGACCTGCACTCCGCCGCCGATACACACGCCGGAGATCATCGCGATAATCGGCTTCTCGCAATTCAGCATCGCGGCGACCGCGCGGTTGGGCGCCTCGCGGTACGCGCGCGCCTGCTCGGCGTCGGAGCGCAGCCGCGGGAACTCCGAGATGTCGGCGCCGGCGATAAACGCCTCGGCGGTCGCGCCGCGCATCACGATGACCCGCACGTCGGGGTCGGCTTCGAGTTCCGCGACGCCCTCGGCGATTCGCTGCCAGGCTCTCAGGTTGAGTGCGTTTCTGACCTCGGGCCGGTTCAGGATGAGCCAGCCGAGCGGAGCCTCGTGGGTGACGATCAGGGGGTCGCGCGTATTCTGCTCGCTCACGGATCGATAATCCTCGCGATAGGTTCAGGCCATGCTGCGCGCCTTGCGGGTATCAGGGCAAGAGCCCGGGCGGCAGCATCTATCGGCGAAAGGAAGCGCGCGAGGCAAGCGAGCGGGTTTAACGCGCCGCGCGCGATTACGCGGTAAAGGAACACGGATACGCAGGCGAGATTGGCGGACGAGTGGTCAATTTCGTCGAGGACGAACCGTGGATAGCGGTCGCGCAAGGTCGTTGGCATTAAACCCGCCTGTCAATTATCCGTGTATTCAGTCGTTCGGTTGCGCCGGTGGCTCGATTCGCACCCTGTGTGGCCGGAGCCGCGCGCCCGCTTTTGGTGAGTCCTGTTCGCCGCCGCAGGGAGACACGCAATGACAACGCGCTCGCGGTTCGCGCGGAGCCTGATCCTCGCGACCGTACTTCTTCTTGGAACGATACCCGCCAACGGCGCGACGCTTCCCGTTGCCGAAATGGATACAGTGCTCGGAGAAAAGGGAGACCCCCTGGCGGAAAACGTGGTGCGTTACTCGTGGCTAAGAACCGACCTCAAGGTCGCCGTCGACCACGTACAAGTTGAGCCCGCGCTTGCGCTCAAGTCATGGGTTGCCTTCATGCCCACGGGCGGCGGCAACGCGATCGCGACCGGCGAACTCGTGCTGCGCCAGAGCGAGGCCGAGCGGGTCGTGCAAACGTTCGACACTTCGCCGCTCACGATAACCGCCGACTGCGACCATCTGCTGGACGAATCGCCGCGCCTTTTCTACCTGCACTTCGTCGGCCGGGGCAAGCCTCTCGTCCTCGCGAAGGCATTGCGAAAGGTGCTCGACGCGACGGCGACGCCGCTCAAGGCCGCGCCCACCGAGATTCCCGCGATGCCGGCGCGATGGGTCGATGAGATACGGCTGGTGCTCGGGTACTCGGGGCCGTACCAGAACGGCGTGCTTTCGATAGCTGTCGCGCGGTCGAACCATGTGTGGCTGGACGGCCACGTATTGCCGCCCTCGATGGGGGTTTCGACGCTGCTCAATTTCCAGGCGGCCGGGCCCAACCGGATCGCGACCGCAGGCAGCATCGTGCTCGTGGCGAACGAGGTCCCGCGGGTTCTCTACTCGCTCAGCAGCAACCATATCGAGATAACCGCGCTAAACGGCCATATGTTTCGGGAATCGCCACGGCTTTTCTATGTGCATTTCTTTGCGCTCGGCGCTCCCGATCGCGTAGCGCGGGCCTTGCGCGCGGCTATCTACCGGACCAGAACCGGCAGGGAGCAGTAAGCGTCGCGAAGATCGTTTCTCGGCCTGCCGGCGTCCTGTCCAGCCCGATCTGCTACGTCCGATCGCAAATTAATTCGGCCGGGAGCCCTTCCCGCTCCAACTCGACCGATTTCCCGCTGTTTTTTTTAGAAGACCCGCGATTAGCAGCCCCGGCGCTGAGAAAATCGGGCCAAGGTTGTCCAAATCATGCCCGATTCGTCCTAGACCGCGCCGGTCCTTAACACAGCTTTGATAGCGGAGTCATACCGCCTTAACACTCGTCGGCTAGTCTGCTGCCCGGCAATCGCACAATCAGCTCTTGTACGGAGGTGCTACGTTAATGTTCAGCGACACATCGGTACGGGGTCGGCGGGGCGTAAAGTTCGCCTTGCTCGGCCTGTGCGCTGCTTTGATCGGCGGATGCGCCATGTCAGCGCAACCGCAAGCCGGCGCAACCACCACAGCGATGGCCAAACCGGTGCCCCAAGCGGAGAACTGCGCCATCGTGACCGTCGGAACACCGGTCAAGTTTGCGTGCAACGGCAAGGTCTACACATCCTATGCGCTACAGCATCTGAGGGACGCGGCTGAGGATCCGGCCAAGAACTAAGGCCGCGTGTCTGATGATGCGACTGACTCCGGGGGGATGGCCTAAGCCGCAGCTCTCGCGCTCGCGATTCAGCACTTCCAATCCGGATCCGGCAGTTCGCCCCAGCCCGTTACGCTTCGACGAAAGGTACAACTAATGAGACGAGGTAAACTGTTCGCCCTAGCCCTAGGCGTGCCGTCGCTATTTCTGGCGGCGCTGATCGCCAAACCCGCGACTTCGCGCGCGCAGACTGCGCCGACGGTATCCGCCAGCTCTGGTGCGACGCTCCAACTGTGGACGGACCCGAAGTCCGGCGAGGTCTTTACCAAGCCCGCTCGGGGACGCGTTCCGCTGACACTGCCGGTCGCAACCGAGCAGAGCCAGAAGGCCCTGGTAAACCAGATCGAGCAGCAGAAGAGCCAGATCCAGCAGACCAAGACTCAGACCGCGGAGCTACAGAAGAAGGTCCAGCAAATCACGCCCGCCTGGCACGATTACGTTTCCAACTTCAAGAACAAAATCACAGTCGGCGCCCAGTTCTGGGGTGATTATTCGCTCTATACCCACGCCTCGTGGGGACCGCAGCTCCTGACCCAGATCAATCCTCCCGGGCCGGGCAACAATATGTACAATTCCATAGATATCACTCGTGGATATCTGAACTTTTTCTGGAATCCGACGCCCGACTGGACGCTGCGCCTCACGCCAAACATCTATCGCGCCTGGGGGAACGCCTCCAATCAGTCCTTCGGCCGGACCAGCGGCGTGGGCAGCGACCTGACTGGCAACCTGAACTACCGGCTCAAGTACGCGTACGTCCAGTGGAACACGCCCTTCAAGAATCTGGGGATTGACGCAATCAAGGACGACGCGATCGTTCTCGGTCAGCAGCCTCAGCCGCTGACGGCGTGGGAAGAAGACCTGTACGGCTTCCGCTACGTCAACCTGACGACGTGGAACATGAGCATTTCCTCAACCTTCCCCGGCGTCACTATTCAAGGCCCGATCAAGTGGGGACCCGAGAATCTCCAGTATATCGATTACAACATCGGCGCTTTCAACAACGCGAGCTTCCATACCTATGAAGCGACCAACACCAAGGAAGTGATGGGCCGTGTTTCTGTATATCCGTTCGGTGCGCGATGGCGCTTCGACGGGCTCGGACTCACATCCTTCTATGACTACGGCTACGGCAACGTCACGCCCGACGCCGCGCAGCTGCCCGCCAATCTCAAAGGCGCCAGCTCCATGATCGAGCGCCTGGCCGAAATGGTCCACTACAGCGCCGACAACTGGGGTGTCGCATTCGAGTACGACTGGGGCCGCAACGCATGGAGCCCGGGCAACCAGTTCTCGGGTTCGGGCCCTGCCGCAGTTTTCGGACTGACACCGAACCTTCCGCACGCGGGAGTCGTCGGACAGGAAGCCTTTGCCAACCTCGCCGGAGCGCTGCTCAACAACGGACGCAGCTATCAGCAGGGTTTCAACTTCTTCGGCCACTATCACATCCCGGACAGCAAGTTCACGTTGTTCGGATGGATCGAGCAGTGGAATCCGAACACCCAGGTGAAGAGTAACCCGTTCGACTTCCAGCGCTATATCGCGGGTATCTCGTACCAGTACAACGAGTATCTGCGATTCGCGCTCGACGAACAGGCGATTCTCTACTACCACAACCAGCAGAGGTTCCCGGTGTCATACGCCAAGACCTTCAACTGGGTGGCGCCCGGCGGCTTCACCGGGAACACGATCAACAATGTTGTGATTCCGGACATGCATGTTACGATGCTGAATGTGGAGTACACGTTCTAACGTTTAATATTCGCGAGGCTTTGAGCCGACACCGCAGACAGCGGAGTAAACATAATGAGTACTGCCAAGTCGAAAACGAGCCCCGTGAACGCAGATGCGACTTTCGCATCCGCGCGGCGGGCCGCTAAAATGATTCGAAGCGCGCTGCTATTGGCTGCCGCAGTTAGCCTGGCGATATCCGTCACGCCACGGCTGAGTTACGCACAGTCGGCAAAAGCCACCCCGAGCGCTTCGGAGAAAAGCCGGGATGTCTCCAAGTGGATCGGAAAGAGCACTAAAGAGGTAAAGGCGAGGCTCGGCGAGCCGAGTTCAACCCAGTACCTCCAGGAGACGGGCGGCTGGTTGCTAATCTACTCGCATTCCGGAGAGCCGCACTATGTGTTCGAGACCGGACCGGATGGCAAAGTCAGAAAAGCTACCGTGACTAACTAGTAGCGTACCTCCCGTCGCGCCGCCTATTGGCGGCGCGGCGGGAAACCAAATTCGCACTGCATCGTTCTTCCACTTTCGTTCTCTCTCACGACGCGATACCCCCTCATGCTGACCGGCGAATGCGCCACATCTTCGCCGCGCGGCGCCGATAGCGGAGATGAGTTGTATAAACGGGGCGCTTTTGTATCATTGCTTTGCGGGAAGTGGCGGCTGGCATCCGGAGGGGAGCGATGCACGTATGAAAGTCGCAAACCTTTCCTTTTGGTCCCCGAAGCAATACGCCTTACTGCTCGGTTTCGCATTGCTGACGATGGCGCCGGCGCTTGGCGGATGCGCACCGCTATCGGGCGCTCAGCAATCCCCGAACCGGGAACCGTATGCCGCCGATCAGGGCACGCCGGCGGTTTCGGCCTCGCAGGTGTCCGCCGCCGAGAAGGAAGCAGTGCTAAAGCATCTCAGGACTGCGGAGTACGTTGACAGGATGAACTCCACCAGTTGGAGCGACACCAACGCGACCCTTGGCACTTACTATGGCATCAAGGCGCGGGAACTCCGCCACGTTATCGACCGTCTCGAGAGCGGCGAACCAGTGTCCAACGAGGAGCTTGCCCGCGCCATGGACAACAGTCAGATTCGCTCGCTCGGCGGCTATTGATTTGAGGGCGAAGGCGCGTTGAAAAACCCGGGGCCCGCGTCTCACCAGCGAAACCTCGGGCGATCCCACGGGCACAGCGCGCGCGCCCTGGCTCGCCGAACATTGCTTCGCGGATTTTTCGCGACGATCGCGGTTGCATCGTTGTGCGCGTGTGCCGGGTCGCGCCCGTATTCGTATCCCCCGCCGCCCGGGATGTCCGAGCGGCGACAACTCCTCGTGAAAAGGCTCGAGAGGGCCGAAGAGCACGACCGGGGAAATTCGCACTCCTGGAACTGGAGCAATCCGATGCTCGACGCGGTCTACCGGCACAAGGCAGAGGAAGTCGAGTCGGTGATCCTGCGCCTCGAGGCCGGAGAGAATGTTCCCGAGTGGGAAATTGAGCACGCGCTCGACAACTCGGAAGCGCGGCAACTCGGCGGCTATTGATCAGGGATCGCCCATCAACGAGTCCAGCGTCAGAGTTTCGCGATTACTTCGTCCGCAATCTTCTCGAGGCCCCGCGCGATCGTCTCGGTGTCGACACCCGGCGTCGGAATCACCAGGCGCGAGATACCCACATCCTGAAGCGCCCTGAGCGAGTCGAGCTTCGCCCGTCCCATGCATGACAGCTCGATTCGATCCGCGTTGCGCCCGGCCTTCTCCGCCTCGGCGCGCATCAGCGAAAACAACTCCTTCAGCTTTTCCGGATCGCCGATCGCTGGAAAGAATCCGTCGCCGAGGCGTCCGGCACGCCGCGCCGCGGCCGTGGAATGACCGCCGACAACGATCGGCACGCCGTCCTTCTGCACCGGTTTCGGGAAGCTCTTCACTCCTGTGAAATCGAAATGCCTGCCGTGAAACGAGGCCGACGCTTCGCGCCATAGCGCGCGCATCGCGCCTATCGATTCGTCGGTGCGCGCGCCGCGGGTGTGGAAATCCAGCCCGAGCGCGTCGAATTCCTCCTTGAGCCATCCGCTCCCGACACCGAGAATCGCGCGCCCCTTGGAGAGCACGTCGAGCGTCGCCATCTCCTTGGCCAGATACAGCGGATGCCGCTGGGGAAGGATTATCACTCCGGTTCCGAGCCTGAGCGTTTTCGTGACCGCGGCGGCGTAAGACAGCGGGAGCAGCGGATCGAGAATCGCAACGTCCTCTCCGCCGGGGATTTTGCCGGTCTTCGAGTACGGGTACGGGCTTTGATAGTTTGCCGGGATGACGACGTGCTCAACCGACCAGATCGACTCGAATCCGCATCGCTCGGCCGTGACGGCGAGATGCGCAAGCAGGTCGGGCGAGCTGAGCGGCCCCGAATTGACGAACATCAGACCGAGCTTCATCGATTACCTCGCAGCAGGGGAATTTCGCGCGTCAATCTAGCCTGCCCGCGCGGCGAAGGGAAAGCTTCGATGCGGGGGTTGCGAGCGCTTGTGCCAGAAAGCTGGGCGGGCTAGTTACAAGCTTCATGGACCTCGGAAAAGTTGGAATCTGGTTTTTCCTGGACGCGATGACCGCGCCAGAGACGGCCAAGCTTGCGCAAAGGATCGAAGGCCTCGGATACCGCGTGCTTTGGATTCCCGAAGCGGTCGGCCGCGAGCCTTTCCCCCATGCGGCCTACCTGCTGGCGAACACGCAGCATCTCAATATCGCGACCGGTATCGCCAATATCTGGGCGCGCGACGCGATCACGATGGCTGCGGCGTCGAAGACCGTCGCCGAACTTTCAGGCGGCCGGTTCGTGCTCGGTATCGGTGTGAGCCATAAGCCGATCGTCACCAACCTGCGCGGGCACGTGTACTCGAAGCCGTACAGCTATATGAAAGAGTATCTGCCCAAGATGAAGGGCGCGCTGTACCGGGCACCCGAGCCCAAGGAAGAAGTGCCGGTGCTGCTCGCCGCGCTTCATCCGAAGATGCTCGAACTCGCGGCCACGCAGGCCAACGGCACCCACACCTATTTCGTGCCGCCCGAGCATACCGCGAAGGTGCGCGCGCAGATCGGACCAAAGCCGTGGATATGCGCTGCACAGGCGGTGATTCTCGAGACCGACGCGGCCAAGGCCCGCGCCGCCGCGCGCGAATACATGAAGACCTACGTCCCGCGGCTGCCGAACTACACCAATAATCTGAAGAACCTCGGCTGGAAGGACGCGGATTTCGAGAAAGGATGCAGCGACGCGCTGGTCGACGCGATCGTCGCATGGGGGACGGAAGAGAAAATCCGCGACCGTATCGACGCTCATCTGAAGGCCGGTGCGACGCACGTCTGTATCCTGCCGCTCAGGGCGGACGGGGCGCCGTATCCGGACGAACGCGCGATACAGGCGTTCGCGCCAAAGTGATCGCTCCTGGGTCAGACGCTTAGAAGCGAATCTTGGGTTAGGCGGGCCGTCCCTACAGGATTGGCCCGCCCTTAACTTTGTGGAGCATCCCCTGATGAGCCCACGTAGTCCGCGCGAGATTGTTGCAGTCGGCCTCTTCATCGCCATGGCGGCGACCGTGACGGGATGCGGTCCGTCGCAGAAGGAAATCCAGGCCGAGCAGGCCGAGGCGGCCGCGGTTCGTGCCGAGACGTCCGCCGCACGCGCGGAAAAGGCGGCGAACAGCGCGCTGGTTGCGGCGCAGAAGGCGAAAGTAGCCGCTGACAAGGCTGCCAAGTCGGTCGACGACGCGACCCGCGAACTGAACAAGGCCTCCGACAAGCTCGAACAACTCCGGAAGTGGGAAGAAGGGCGGCGACGCACCCGCGTCAGAAGAAAGGCTGCGCCCGCGGCGAAAGCGTCCGAAGCCGCCTCCGTCGCGCGGACACCGTAACTTGTCTCGCGATTGACTTCGTATCCGTGGATGCGCCAGCGTTTGCATCCGGGGCCCCCGCAATTCCCATCAGCACCAAGGCAAGTCAACGATGGCTTCGCAAGCGACCAAATCCAGCGAGCTTTCGACCGAGGAAATCGCCCGCCGCAAAGCGGAGATCGAGATTCGCGGCCGCATTATCAGCGAAGGACCGAACCGCCACGCGTGGCTCAATATCGCGGGGCCGCTCGGCGCGCTGATTCTCGGCATCTTCTTCGCCGCGTTCTATCTGAGTCCGATCTCCGTCATCCGATGGGCGCAGCGGATGGATCTCGGATTCTCGGGGATAGCCCAGGACAGCATCGCGCTCCAGGACGGCGGGCTCATGAGCTACTACATCACCGGCGGGTATCCCGGGATGGATCCGGTGCTGCTCATCCACGGCCTTGGGCCGAACGCGGGCCTGGTATGGCGGCGCGTGATGGAGCCGCTGTCCGAGGGGCACTACAAGGTTATCGCGCCCGACCTGATGGGCTTCGGGTCATCGGACCATAGCCAGAAGACCTACTCGATCGCGTACGAGGCCGGCGCAATCGCGCAACTGGTCAAGCAGCTCGGGCTCCAACACGTCAACGTAATCGGATGGGACGTCGGCGCCGACGTGGCGATGTATTACGCCGAGGACCATCCGAAAAACGTCGAGCGTCTCATCCTGGTTTCGGGCGGGATGTTCGGGCGCGAGGGCGCGAACGTTTTGCGCAAAGGGATGCTCCCGACCAACGCGCAGGAGATGGAACAGCAGGTCGATGAGAGCTTCTTCGACCTGCCGCCGATGCCCTCGTTCATGTACGACAGGATGATGGCGTCGCTGGCCGCGGATTTGCCCTCCCAGACCGACATGCTCGATTCCGTGCCCAAGGACGAGGCTCACATCCGCGCCCGGATGGGCAGGATTTTCAACACGCTCACCGTCGTGCTGTGGGGCGGCAAGGATCCTTATTACAGCCCGGGGCGCGGAGCGACGCTGCACGCGATGATGCCCGGCTCGGCCAGTATCGTTTTCAAGACCTCCGGCCATTATCCGCAACTCGAGCATCCCAAGGACTTCGCCAACACGATGCTCTTCATCATGAAGCAGACCGAGGGCGGCCAATAGGCTGCCAGGGCTGCGCAAACGTCCGCAAATACAGACTTGCCATCGCCGCGCCCCTTTGGGATAAGGCGAAGGTCGTTACCCCACTTCGACAAACAGAGGCAGACATCCTATGAAGCTTTACAACATGAATCTCTCGAACTTCGCGTCCAAGTCGCGGATCGTCGTCTACGACAAGGGCCTGAGCGTCGAGATCGTCTCGCCTCCCGGCGACGATCTTCACTCGCCCGAGTATCTGAAGATCAATCCGCTCGGCAAAATCCCCGCGCTCGACGTTGACGGGATGGTGATTCCCGAGTCCGAAGTAATCAACGAATATTTCGAGGACAAGTTTCCCGAACGTCCGCTGCTGCCAAAATCGCCCGAAGGACGCGCGCAGGTCCGGACGCTCACCCGCTTCCACGATCTTTACCTGGAACCGCCGCTTCGCGCGCTGTTCTACCAGATGAACCCGAAGACGCGTGACGAGAAAATCGTCAACGAGAAGCTGAGCGAACTGAACAAGCGCCTCGACGAGCTGGAAAACATGCTGGCCGGAAGCGGATTTGCGACGGGCTCGGAATTCACGCTCGCGGACTGCGCAATCGCGCCCACGATGTTCTTTGCGATCTCGATGCTTCCGATGTTCGGCGCGAAGCCGCCGCTCGAAGGCAGGCCGAGGATCGCCGCGTGGTGGAGTCACGTCCAAACGCGGCCGTCGGTCAAGAAGGCGCTCGGCGAGATGCAGCAGGCGCTGGCCGCGATGCAGGGCCGATAGAGACTCATCCGCGCCGGCGCGATCGCAGCCGACATCTCCGCTCCGCCTCTCGGATAGTAGCCGCGGCGGACGACCGCGATTTCCACCCGGGCGCCCATCCGTTCCAGGAACCGGAGCAGGACGTGGCGTAGATAGTCGAGCGTCGGCGACATGGCGGTGTCGGTGCCGCCGCCTTCGAAACGAATCGTGATCGGCTCCGGCCATCGAAGCGCCGCCGGTATCAGGCTTTGCAGGACGAGCGTGATACTTCCCGCGGTCGGAATCGCCACGCGAAGATCGCGGGCCGATGCGCGCCCGGGAATGAAACTCAATTCGCGCGAGCCGACCTCGTCACCGCTGAGCGTCCCGCCGCATAGCTCGGCGAGCGCGCGCAAGCCGTGAAGATGCTGCAAGCGAAGACCCGGCTCTCTCCGACCCTGGCGGATATTGAAAATCCTGAGAGGTCTTGCCGTGAGCACCGCGAGGCTCGCGGCGGTTCTCACGATTTGCCCGCCGCCCTCGCCGAACGAACCATCGATCTCGACGACGCCCGCCTGCGGCACAGTCATCTCCTCCCGGCTGTCATCATGCGTCCCCTCACGATACAACATCGGCACTCCTGATGACCGAGGTGAGCATACGATGAGCCGACGCAGGGATTTGCCACGGGCAGAGCGCAATTCCACGCGACCGGTCGCGATCGTCACCGGCGCAGGCCGCGGAATCGGCCGCGCAACCGCCGAGGCGCTCGCCGACAAGGGCTACGCACTGGTGATCGCCGAACTGCGCCCTCGCCTTGGCCGCGCGGCCGAGCGATCGTTCGCGCGCAGCGGGTGCGACGCGCTGTTCGTCGAGACCAACGTCGCCGATCCGGATTCGGTCGAGCGATGCGTCGGCGCGGCGGCGCGCAGATTCGGACGTATCGATTGCCTGGTGAATAACGCGGGCGTGCTCGCGGTCGGACCGCTGGTCTCACTTGCGGTGCGTGAAATCGATCGGATACTCGGCGTGAACCTGAAGGGCGCGATCCTGATGGCGCGCGCGGTTCTGCCCGCGATGACGCGCCAGGGCGAGGGCGTGATCGTCAATGTGTCGTCACTTTTCGGAAAGTCCGGGTCGGGCGACTACGTGACTTACTGCGCGAGCAAGTTCGGAGTGGTGGGATTCACCGAGGCGCTGGCCGACGAGGTCGCCGCCGACGGCGTCAAAGTATGGGCGGTGTGCCCGAACATGGTGGACACCGCGATGGCGCGAAAGACCGGACTCAGCGCGAGCGTTCGCCATCGCGCGCTCAAGCCCGAGGCGGTGGCGAGCGTAATCGTCGCTCTGGCGACCGGATCGAGACGCGCGGCAAGCGGAACCGCGGTCGATATCGTGTGACGCGCGGGCCGGGGCCGTGCGAACTAAATCCGCGCGCCCTGCGCGATCGGCGCTTCCATCCTGAGCAGCGCCACGTTGGGACGCACCAGCCGGGCGAAGTCCGCGTACTTCATCTTGATAGCAGTGCGATGAGTACACGCGTTGAAGACGACATCCTCGTCGCGGCTCAGCGATTCGTCCACCCATACCGAGATGTCGTAAAGGTTTCCGAACGGCGGCATCGCGCCCGCCTCGCAGTTCGGGAACAGGCTTACGAAATCCTGCTCGGTCGCGAGCGTCAACTCGCTTCTTCCGCTCGCGATACGCACTTTCGCGAGGTCGACGTGGTATGGAGCCGGCAGCACCACCATCAGGAACTCCGAGCCGCTGCGAAGTATCACGACCTTGGCGAGTTTCATGCCCCGGATGTGTTCGATCGCGGCAAGTTCCTGAGTCGTGTACACCTCGGGATGGGTCAGGACTTCGTAGTCGACGTGATTCGCGTCAAGATAATCCTGCAACCTGGTAAGGGGCGGCATAGAAGCCTCCTTGAGAGCCAGTAGCGGCAGGAGCCGGTTGGTCGCGCAGTCGAGGAATCTGGCAACAATTGGCGTTCAGCGATACCCACGTGTGACGGTGTCACGCGCCAAAATCATCGTCGCTTTTCGTCCTGCTTAATGCAATCGCGATGAGTGCCGTCGGACGTATTTTCGCCGGGACTCGCTGGCGCGCGATACTTGCGGCGCTGACCGGCGCGGCGGCGTCCGTGTCGCCGGTTCGTCAGCGGATTCGTCACGCCCTGCGCGCGCAAGCCCGTGAGGGGAAGCGCCTGACCGGCTATCTGCGCCAGCGTCCGTGTTTTTTCGGCGGCTCGGGACGGAATTCCATCTCCCCTTCGTCGGGGCCGAATACAACTTTTGCGCCGGCGTGTGCACGCGGCGCGGTAATCGCACTCAGCGTATCGACGATTCCCTCGGCGGGGATTTGCGGCTCCGCCGTCCGGGTTATCTCGGCCTCCGCTTCGCGCACGATGTCGCTGAGCGAGAGAATCCCGACCGGTTTTCCGTCGGCGTCGACGACCGGAAGGCGATGCACCTGGTTCTCGCGCATCAGCTCCTCGGCGGTCGCGACATCGTCTTCAGGGGCACACGAAATGACCGGATGAGCCATCGCGCTGTCAACCCGGATCAGCGAAAGCGGAAGGTTTTGCGTGTAGGCTGCCATGCATACGTCGCGATCGGTGATGATACCGGCCAGTTTTCCTTCCCGGTTGACCACGGGAACGCATCCGCACTCATTTTCCCACATTATCCTGGCCGCGATACTGGCCAGATCGTTGACGCCGCAGCTCTTGACCTCGCCGTTCATCAGTTCCTCTACTCGCATCCTTCACCTCCCTTTCGGCCAAGGTAATGTCCCGACCGGGACGCGATGGCCGCATCTCAAAGCGGAGTTCCGCACGGCGCGCTCGCGGCCCATTGAGTATCCATATTCCGTGCCGTCGCCCCGGATGCGTCGCTAAAGGGCAATCCCAGGGAAGATGACGAGGGACTGGCGCAATAGGAGTCAGCGGCGAATTTCCGGCGTCCCAGCGAGTCAATTGCGGCCATCCGAGGCGCGCGAACCGGTCCCAAAAAAGCCCCTGTGGAAGGCTTAGCGACCTTGCGTCTGCGGACCCCGGTGGGCTATCGTTTCTTGAAGGCTCACGCAGCTATGAAACGGTCCTAAGGAGGCATTCGCCATGCGGGAAGTGTCGGTAATCGGCGCGGGAATGGTCAGATTCGGGAAGTATCTTGACACGAGTATGAAGGTTCTCGGTCGCGATGCTGTGAACAACGCTCTGAAGAGCGCGGGAATAGAGGCCAAGCAGATCGAAGCCGCTGCCGTCGGCAACGCGATGGCGGGACTGATAACCGGCCAGGAATGCGTCCGCGGGCAGGTGGTGCTGCGTGAGATGGGAATTGGCGGCATTCCGATCGTCAATTGCGAGAATGCCTGCGCCAGTTCGGCGACCGCGTTTCACCTCGCATGGCTGTACGTCGCCTCGGGAATGTACGACGTGGTGCTCGCACTCGGAATGGAGAAGCTTTACCACGTCGACAAGAAGAAATCCTTTGCGGCGATCGGCTCGGCGGTTGACGTCGAATTGATGAGGGAACTGGTCGCGAAGATGAACGCCGACCAGGAAAAGCTGCGCGCCGAGCGCGCCGCGCGCGGCGAGGCTCCGAGCGGCGGCGGCGCTGGCGAATCGCGCTCGATGTTCATGGACT
>JAKAVX010000530.1 GCA_021827465.1 Deltaproteobacteria bacterium
GCGCCGGCGGCGACATAACCATTACCCGCGATGGCGGCGTGCTGATGGTGATCGAGGTCACCGAGCGTCCGATCGACCAAGCTCGGGTCACCGCCATCTTTAACACGAAAATTGTTCAAGGCGGCATCGGGGATTACCTATTTCTGAGCCGGGGGATGTTGCCGCAAACGCAATAGCTCAAGCGAATCAATACTTCGCGCAGGGGCATGAAGTGAACTTCTTGGATCTGAGGTCATGGATCCACGCAAATCTGGCCACGATCGGTAAGCACGGTCGAGCGATTTTCAGTAACTGCCTGCTCGAAATGCTCGCGCGCCGTGGGGTTCCACAGTCGTTGAAAGCGGCCTGGAACAAGCAAGTGTCCGCGCTGACGGAAGCGTAACTGGATCAGCGAGGTCGGCTGTCGAGGCTCGCGCGCTGCCTGTCGTGCGCCCCGCATGGGGCGTGAATTGTAGCGCGGACGTCTTCTGTGCGAGCAGGTCGCGTCGAGCGCTAGTGACATGCAAGGGCGTCACCGTGAGATGGGGCCCGGAGGAAGCGTAGAGCAAAGCCACGCTCCGACGAACAGGAACTGGATCCAAGGCGAGGTGGTTCAGCGCGAGCGGGTAATTGACCGCGAAGCTCGGGCTGCTAGGGCGCCATCGCATAGATCCGGCGGTCGTGCGGTGAGTGTGAAAGCTTCCTATTTCGATTAGAAATGCTACCCGGCGCGCTCAATATTATTCGTGTGCAATTCTTTGCGCTCTGGAACAATCTACTCCACTTGCTTGGAAGGGAAGTTATCTGTTGGTGCTGGGAAAATTATGTTTCACCTTAGGGAGGAGGTTTCTTGGATGTTTAAGCGGGTGTTAACCAGAGTATCGCTCGCTGGCGCTTTCGCGGTTTTCGCGATCTTCGCGGCACAACCGCGCGCATCAGCCGCGAACGTCAAGCCGGGGGAAGTGATCACTCCGCAGAACGCGGCCTCGATCAGGGATGTTGTCAGCCCGGGCGTCTATTACATGGCCCAGCATGGGATGCAGATGGACATCGTGCCGACGCAACGGATCGATTGGCCGCCACCGTATAAAGACGCGACCGAGAAATACTCGTCGCAGGTCCGATTGACCAGCGATCACCGTTCGCTGATCGGTTACGTCGCAGGGCAGCCATTTCCGCTGATCGATTCGAATGATCCTAATGTCGCCAACAAGGTCATGTGGAACAACGTGTTCCGCCCGATCACCTCGGACGATTACGATCTGCGCTTTTACGACTGCCAGATCCAGTACGTTCGTCCGGGCCAGTCACAGCGCATTATCAACGACATCTGGGTCGGCCACTACGCCGGTTATTCTCTGGTGGGCCGCACTGAAGTCGAGCCGCTGCCGACCGATCCTGATTTCAAGATAACCAACCGGATGTGGGTCGTTGCACTGTACCCGATCCTTGCGCCGGCCGACTCTTACGGCACCGGGTTGATTCGCTATCGCTACATGGATCCGAAGCGTGGCGATGACTCCTGGACCTGGAATCCGGGCGTACGCCGGGTGCGCCGTTTGAACGAAGCGATCTTGAGCTCGGCCACCGGAACGCAGACGTTTGATCCCGATCATTACTCGGGATTCAACGCCAAGACGGAGTTCTACAATTATAAGTTTCTGGGCGACAAGGAGATGCTGATGTGCGTTCACGCCAAGCACTCTCCCGAAGTCACATGCGCGACGGACGGCGGCGCCTCGGCGTGTCCCGAGAATTGGGAGATGCGCCACACCTACGTGATTCAGGCGACGCCGCGGCGCGACCTTGGGGAGGCCGGCGGCGCGCTCGACAAGAGCTCGGTGATCTACATCGACAGCGAAGTCTGGTTTGATCCTCTGGTTGATACCTACGATCAACGGGGTCAGCTCTGGCGGTCGAATGTCTATTGGCTCGCGTACCGCGACCGTCCGGTACCCGATGCGCGGGTGGCGATTTATCCGTTCAAGCGCGAGTTCGTGGTCGGCGCCGATCGGATCGACATGGAGGGCGGAATTTCGACGATGTGCTATCTGCCCGGGCAGCATACGCCGGAGCGCGAATGCTGGTATATCAATATGGGCGCGGTCGATAAGGACTTCTGCACCGTCAAGGCGATGGTCGCCGCGGCACCATGACGAAGATCTGAAATCAACAACTGCACGACTGCAAGGCGGTGCGGAGCGACAAAGCTTCGCGCCGCCTTGCTTTTGAGCCTGGGCAGCAGCGGCACGCCTCGATTCTATTTAAGTAATTCTAATGTCGGCTGGTTATTATAAGAATTTTTCACGTGCAAAACTAAACGATCCTGAAATAAAAATTGATGAATAGTTTTTGCTCGCGGAGGTCTCTGAAATGTGTTCCCGATCGTTCGTTGCAGGATTGCTTGGCAGCAGCCTGATCATTCTATTCGCCGTCGTTCCTGGGCCAGTGCTCGCCGGGGTGAAACCCGGAGAAATGATAACCCCTCAGAACGCATCCGAGGTCAAGAACCTCGTGTCTCCTGGAGTGTATTGGAAGGTCCAGCACGGCATGACGATGCAAATCGTTCCGACCCGGCGGGTCGATTGGCCGCCGCCGTACAAGGACGCTACCGAAAAATATTCTTCGCAGGTGAGACTCTCGGCTGACCATCGCACAGTAGTCGGCTACGTTGCCGGCCAACCGTTCCCGCTGCTCGACCCTAACGATCCGGAGATCGCTGAGAAGCTTGTCTGGAACAACGTCTTCCGGCCGATTACCAGTGACGACTACGATCTGCGATTTTTTGAATGTCAGGCGCAGAACGTGCGGCCAGGAAAAAGCCAATGGATCATTAACGACACGATGGTCGGCCATTATGCGGGCTACTCTGAAGTTGGGCGCACCGAAGTCCAGCCGCTGCCTACCGATCCCGATTACAAGAAAACCAACAGAATGTGGCTCTTCGGGCTTTACCCGATTCTCGCCCCTGCCGCGGAGCGTGGAACCGGATTGATCCGCTTTCGTTATGGCGATCCGAACAAGGGCGATGATTCCTGGACTTGGGATGTAGGTGCGCGGCGCGTGCGGCGTTTGAATGAAGCGATTCTGAGCACCTCAACTGATGTGGCGAGCGCGTGGAATCCGGATCACTATTCCGGCTTCAATCCCAAGACGGAAGCCTATAACTACAAGTTTCTTGGTGAGAAAGACTTGCTCGCTGTTATTCACGCGGTGCATTCGCCAGAAATAACCTGCGCAACCGACGGCGGTGCCTCGGCCTGTCCGGAGGCATGGGAAATTC
>JAKAVX010000531.1 GCA_021827465.1 Deltaproteobacteria bacterium
GGCGCGCAGAATCACCGCGTCGGAGCTGAACATCTCTCCGCCTGCCGCGGTCACCGCGCCCAAGACCGTCATCCCGGAACTAATCCTGAACGCGCCCGGGTTCTGGACCCAGCCCTTGACCATCACCTCGCCCGCGGCGGGTACGATAATCACGTCACCCGGACGCGCCGGGATGTCGAGTTCGCCTTCGTTGCGGGTGTTGTTAAGATCGATCACGATCGGATCGCCTGCCGTGAGTCCGGCTGGAATCTGGGTGGCCTGCGGCTGATAGCTGGCGGGCAGACTCTGTCCCTGGCCGTCGCGCCCGACCGTGACTGCCGCGTTGGCCATTTCCGGCGCGTCCGCCGCCGAGGCCTTGGGCGCCGCCGCTGCGGCTTGCGGAGCGTTGCTCAATTGCGAGGCCGCCGCCAGCATCGCGCTGGTCTCGGCGCCCTGTCCGGGCGCGGCAGGGACCAGCAGAATTCTCTGCGCGCCATCGACGGTCATGCCGCCGGCCCGGCTGATCATCGCGAGCACAGTATCGTGCGGGCTGGTCAGGGTGTAGAGACCCGGCTTCTGAACCATCCCGACCACCGCGACCTGTCGGCTCTGGTATTCCTTGGTAAAGACGTCGACCTGCGGATCATACATGTACTTCTCGAGCCGCTGCTTGAGCTGCTCGCGGACACCCTGCTCGGTCAATCCCTTGACGTTAATCACCCCGACCAGCGGCAGCGCGATCGTGTTGTCGCCCGAGACGCGCACGGAACGATCTTTCAGCTCCTCGATCGCGGGTACCGAAACCTCGAGAACGTCGCCGGGGCCGACGGTGAAGTCGCCGGCGGAATTCTCGTGCATGCGCTGTTGCCACAGGGCATCAAGCCGCGTCATGTCGCCGGCATCGGCAGCGGCCGCCGCAGGCATCGCCTTGGCGCCGTCATCTGCCGATATCGCGGGCGCCGCGGGGGTAGCGGAATCCTGCGACGAGCAAGCGGCGAACCCTGCCGCGATCGCGCAGGCAAACACAGCATAAAAGACGTTGCGAATCATTCTGCTGGGTAGCACGCTAGCGTGAGGGACTCGCGTTGCCGCCGTTGCCGCCTCCGCAGTTATTGCCTTCGGTGCACAGGATTCCGCCCACGATTCCGCCCGCTCCGGCGAACACACTGGCACCCGCCGCTGCGGTCTCCCACCATGGGATTGCGCAAGTCAGGGTCGCGGCCGAGGCCACCCCCACGTCGGTGGTGGCAAGCGCGGTCGAAGTCGGAGACAGGAACCAATTGATGGTCGCGCCTTCGATATCAACCTGGGTCACCGCCGAGCCGCCCTGGAAACCCTTCGAGTTCGGATCGATCGACACCGTGTACTTTCCGGGCGTGACCAGCGGAATACAGTAGCGGCCGTAAATGTCCGAGCGCCCGTGGCCTGCGGTCTGACCCTTCGAATCGGTCACCGTGATGTAGGCGTTATCGATAAAGTGCTTGTCTTGATCAGATACCAATCCGACCACGCTTGAACACAGCGCGCTGCCTGCGATCCCCAGGATCACCACAATGGCGGTCAACGAACTTATCAGCTTCTTCATGTCTGGAGGCACCTCCGCTTTGACTGTTCACTCCACCACTCGAAGCGAACACGCGTCCGCCATCTCTGCCTGACAATTCTCGCGGGCGAGCGTGTGCATCACCTTGGTTAAGTTCCCAACGTCCCGCCCATCCTCCACCACTGTGCCGGTCGTCGCCCGCCAAAAGACAACTCAAGCGGGCTAACGATTCATGAACTCCACGTAACGATAACGTTTAACATGTGAATTGGCGACAGTCAAACACCTCAGCGTCGATAATCTCGACATGAAACGACATGGCGTCCAATCCGTTCGTAAAGTTTGATAGGTGCGATTTATTTCTTAATACGTATCTATAGCGATTCACGGGAACCTCAGGATGATCGGAACTCGGGACGACCGTGAAGTATATCGTGGCGGTAGTTTATGCATCTTAGACCCAGCCGCTCATGTTTACAAGCCTGTTTTTGTGGGCGGGATCCGCGCGTCGATCATTGTGGTAGCGGTTGCGCCAGGGAGCAGAAAAGACCGCAGCGCCTCGCGAAGTGCCCGTAACGCTTCCCCGTATCGAGGTTGACCCCGAGGTGCTCGGGCGCGCCAATCCATCAAGCGTTCGGCGGGTTATATGAATCTATCAAGCGTTCGGCAGGTTATATGACTGAACGGCGCTGAAATGTGCTTAAGACGGCACGCGACAGCGACTTTTGCGATCAGTTTCCGATCAGCGCCGGCGCGCCCGTTTCGCCGTCGAGTCCCTGGTACTGCGAAACCTGAGCACGCGATACCAGCATCGAGTCGGTTCGTGACGCGAAGGTTGGATAGAAGGGTCGCTCTCCGTGCGCGGCGAAGTAACCCTGTGCCTTAAGCTGCTCCTCAGCGAGCTTGAGGTTGTGGATGCGCGTGTAGCAATCAGGCATGTTGAAGTGCTCGGGGCATCCGAGCAGATGAAATAGTTCGTGCTGGGTGACGCCGCTGGGCGACATCACGAGCTGATTGACGGTGGCGCGGCGCGCGACGACATAGCCATGCGTCAGCGTTGCGTCATCGACTTCGCCGAGCACCTCGGGAACTCCCGCGGCGGTCGAAAACAATCCAAATGCGACATCGCCCAGGTTGCGATTGACGAAGTAGAGAACCCGGTCGCAGGAGCTGCCAAGCGGAACCTGGCTGACCTGCTCGAGAATCTCGCCGTGGAAAAATCCGTTGCGCGGAAACTCCCGATAGGACACCGGCTCGAGGTAAAGCTTGTAAATCTTGGCCTGATCGTTCCAGCTCCCCAGCAGCGTATCGGCGTCGCCCCGCGAGATGCCGCTGTCGAGCAGCACGCATAATCGGACATTCTCGGGCGGTCCATAGTCGATACTGTCGCGCAGACCAGAATGGTCGAATCCCATGCTGGTGCACGACACGCTTGCCGTCGCAAGCGCCAGAATCGCGAGCTCGGCTGCCAAGCGTCTGAGCGCCGATGCCGCAGATCCGGTCATCGCTCGCACGGTGGTGCGAGCGGAAAATGGACCATTGGCTGCGTCAGCACTAAAGCGGCCACGCGATTGGCGATTCTCAGGTGTGTCCATCTGCGGCAATCCTGCGACAATCGAGCAGAATCCATGCCATGTGGGTGGACCCGACTATATTCTATTTACGCTCATTGAGATTGGAGCGCTAGTGTAATGTATCTGAATTAAGTGTAGCGTTTGTTCGTCTGTTCAGCATG
>JAKAVX010000532.1 GCA_021827465.1 Deltaproteobacteria bacterium
GCCCGACCCCGCCCGCTTTGTCCTGTGTCTTTCCCCCTTTCGCTGATTGGGGCAAGGGTCTGCGGCCCGCCAAGGCCTTGCACGGGCCGCAGACCCCGGAACCGGACTTTCTGTACTCCTCGGCCTCGGGATGCCAACAGGGCGAGCGCCCGTACGTACGTTCCTGGATCAGAGCGTTCGCCCGTCGAATCCCACTGCCATGAAGCGAGAATTTATTATCGCTGAGATCCGCCGCGTTGCGCGCGAGCTTGGCCGCGCGCCCGGGAAGGGCGAGTTTCTGAAGCGTGCGGGAATCAGGGAGATCGATTGGTCAGGCCGCTACTGGTTGCGGTGGAGCGAGGCGCTATCCGAAGCCGGCTACGAACGGAACAAACTCAACGTCGCCATCCCCGAAGAATCTTCCCTTGAAAAGTTGTGCCTTCTTGTTCGGGAATTCGGCCACTTCCCTAACTTGGCCGAAATGGCGATGAAGCACCGGACGGATCCATCGTTTTCGGATGCTCGTGTCTTTTCTAAGCGTTTCAGCAGGCGTGCGGAGCAGATCGCGCGAGTCGTTTTTGCCTAGGTCCATCTGCACGTCCAAATGCTTGATCGCTTCATGCCGCACCTCAATCCCACGAATCGCTCGCGCTATGCCGCGCGGGCGCTCTTGATGCCCTTTGCACGGCAAACGAGCCCATCCCCTTTAAGGTGGGCCTTTGTCGTGGGGTTCGCCGGGCAGGTCGAGGCCACAGACCCCGCAGCCGCAGATGCGCTCGCGTCTTGGGTGTAAATCGATTCATCACGTCGCGGGTGAGATCGGCGAAATCCGGCCATGCCGCGACGGCGGCGCGCAACAGTTCTTCGAGTTCTTCTCGCGCCGGAAACGCCCCCGATATGGTGAGGACCCGTACGCTCATGCCCGTGCGGGCGATCCGCTTCCAGCACGCCCTGCTCTTCCAGCCTGCGCAGCGCCGTCTTCACCACGCGCCGGTAGGAGCCGATGCACACCCCGCAGCACACCGCCTCGAACGTCCACCCGATCGCGCCGATCGTCAGCAGGATCCGCGTCTGGATCTCGCCGCCGAATAGCAGCGTGCGATCGGCGAACCATGGCTGCGCGGGCGGCTCCGGTGGCACCGCGTATCGGCGTACGAACGGCGGCAAGGGGTAGCGTTCTTCCATCGTGACCAGTAAACGTCGAAGGGGAACGGCCAGCGGATGCGTGTCGTCCAGCGCGACGGCTTCGCCCTCGTCGGTGTTTCATGTGCGCGCGAGGTCGCCGCGCGTGAACGACGCGTGGTCTCGGTCTTCTTCGATGCTGCGTTCGCCGCCGACGAGCCGCAGATCGCGGATATGCATCGCGCCGTGCTTCGCCAGAGTCATCAACGTGCGAAGGTGCAGGTCGGTGCCGAAGATGCGCGGCGCGCCGTCGAGTGAGTCGCAGTAGGCCGCTGGCCGCGGCCCGGCAGTAACCTGCCGCTAGTCGTAGCGCGGATCGGAACGGCCGGCGATTTCGCCGAGCTGCAACACGAGGTCGGGAAAGGACTGCGGAAGATCCGAGCGCAATGCGAAGATTGATTCGCTCGCATCCAGGATGCCGTCGCGACGCAGCACCGCGGCCGTGCCCTTGATGGACAACCTCCAGATGTCCGGCATGCATGCCGCCAACTCATCGAGAGCCAGGGCTCCGCGCCGCGCGAATTCCAGCAGTAGGCGAAAAGCGCCGTGGATCCATATCGGGCGGCGGCAGTTCCTTTGGGTGCGGCGCCTCGGGGGTCCCCGTCACGTCCGCACCGATAACATCCTCGAATCGCATTTCCGTTCAGGACCCAGCGAAAACTCCAACGGTCACGACTTTCATCTTGCGATCCATCACTTCGATGTGTTGCTAGCGGCGGCGTAAAGTGGCGCATATTCGGCGGAGTCCTTGCTCGGAGGGCCTCGGGGGGCACCCAAAAGCGGCCAGCTGTGGGCAGTTGAAAACCGGCCAGTAGTCGGTGGGCAGTTCAAAATAGGCCACGGCTAGGGTCATCGTCGGCTCGGACGTTCCCGGCGCGAAAGCGCCGGCATGAACGAATTGAGCATGACGGAACGAGAAACCATTATCGGACTGCTGCGGCTGGGCTGGAGCCATCGGAAGGTCGAACGAGAAACCGGCCACCGCCGCGAGACGATCGCGCGGTGCGGCCGCGAGGCCGGCCTGCTGCCGGCGAAACCGGCCACCGCATCCCAAGTGCCCACCGACCTCGGCGGCGCGGTCGCTGAAGCCAAGGCGCGTTCCCGCAGCGTCTGCGAACCGTACCGGGCTTTCATCGAGGCCGAAGCGGCCAAAGGCTGCAACGCCAAGGTCATCTACCAAGGCCTGGTCGAGCATCACGGTTACGAGGACGCCTACGACGCGGTCAAACGCTTCGTGCGCAGGCTTGATCCAGTCGATCCAAAGATCAGCTGCCGTTTTGAAACGCCGGTAGGACTCGAGGCGCAGGTTGACTACGGCGAAGGCGCGCCAACGCGCGATCCACGAACAGGAAAGTATCGCAGGCCGCGCTTGTTCGTGATGACGTTGGGGATGAGCCGCAGCATGTTTCCCAAAGTGCTCTGGAAATCATCGAAGCAAATCTGGAGCGAGTTGCACGAAGAGGCATTCGCGCACTTCGGCGGTGCGACGCGGATCGTTCGGCCGGACAACCTCAAGGAAGGCGTGCTCAACCCCGACATCTACGACCCCGAGATCAACGAGCTCTACGCCGCCGTGCTGGCGCACTATGGAAGTCTCGCCGTACCGTGCCGGCCATATCATCCCGATTTGAAGGGGAAGGTCGAGTCTTCGATCGGTTACGTTCAGGGAGCGCTCAAGGGCAAGCGCTTTGAGAGCATCGACGAGCACAATGCCTACCTGTTGCACTGGAATGAACGCTGGGCTTCGACGCGCATCCATGGCACGACGAAGCGGCAGGTGCGCGCGATGTTCGAAGAAGAGCGCCCGTTCTTGTTGGCGCTACCGGTAACGCGCTTTGAATACTATCGTACCGGTGAGCGCACCGTTCACTTCGACGGCTTCATCGAAGTCGATGGCGCCTACTACCATGCCCCGCCGCACTATGTCGGCACGAGGGTCGCCGTTCACATCGGTCGACTGTGGATACGCATCATCGATCCCAGGACGCACCAACTCCTGCGCGAGCATGCGGTCACCGGCAAAGGTCAGCGCCGCATCGTTGAGGCTGATCTCCCCAAGCAAACGCCGCCCAAGATCCTGGACCTCGTCGCTCGC
>JAKAVX010000533.1 GCA_021827465.1 Deltaproteobacteria bacterium
TTCGGAAAGGCACTTCGCCTGCTAGTTCGGACGTCGGCTCTCTTCCTTTCCGCAATCGAGGGCGCGGCCAAACCCGCAATAGCCGCGCGATCGGCTAGGTTCGCCCGTCCTCGCCGCGGTTTACATCGATCGGCCGCTATGCGCGTGTTGGCCACGCTGAAATATGTTTGGACGAGCACGACGCGGCGCCGTTTGCGCTGCAAAAGCGATGACACGGCGGGTCGGGGGTGGCGGCGGCCTGGGATGCGCGCGTATCGCGTTTATCGGGGGCGCTTTTCGCTCAGGAACGCGCCGGGCTCGACGCCGAAACGGGCCGCAAGCGCTTTGATCTGGCGCACGTTGAGCGCGCGCTTGCCGCTGAGCACTTCGGACACGACGCCCTGGCTTCCGATCTCGGGTAGCTCCTTTTGCGTAAGGCCGTGCTCTTCCATCAGGAAGCGAATCACCTCGACGGGCGAAGCCTCCGCCGCGCCGTGATGCTCGCGGTCGTATGCCGCGATGAGGATGCTCAGGGTTTCGATCCAGCGATAGCGAGGATCCTTGGGGTTGTCGCCAATCTCATCGACAAGCGCGTTGAGGCGTTCGACGGCCGCGTCGTACTCCTTCCCATTGCGGGCCGCCAGGAAAGGTTCCAGCGCCCTGGGATCTTTCGTCGCTCGAACGATGGCGCGAGACTTCATGGGTTTTTCTTCCAATCGCCCCTGTCGTATTCGGGGTGCGTCATTACTCGCCGGACAAAGAGTTTTTGCGTGTTGAAGTGGATCGACGCGACCAGCCGGTGGGAGTTGCCTTTGATGTCGAACACGTAAAAGTCGCGGCCATTCAATCGGACGAGGTCCGCCGTGGGGAAGGTCCGCTTCAACTCCGCGAAATTCCGGAATCGCCCGTGCTTTATCAGTTTGAGCCACGCTCTGAGCGGCGAAGCGGCCTGCGTGTACTTCGTCCAAAATGCCCGCAACGCCTTCTCCGAGATGACGTGCACGGGGTCTAAGCTTATCTCACTTTGAGATACCGCGCAAGATGCTCCAAAAAGCCACGCGCGTGCAAACGCTCATCGACGCCCTTTTCCATTCGCCCGTCCTTGCCGGCGACCACGAGCAGGATGGGCCGCGCGACGGAGTGAGCGCCGTTCACGCCTGGCGCGCTTTGCCTGCTCGCGTGAAGCCTCGGTCTCGGAAGAATAGGTCCAACTCTCAACCCTCAAAATCGCCGTGTGGCTGCGTGGTTCATGGCTTGTATCCCGAGCTTGGCGATCCGAGCGAGGCCGAGCATCGCACGGTCCAAGCCCGCCTGCCGCGGAAAGAGCCTTGATAACGCTGCGTCGCGCTTGCCGCCTACCGGGTCCTAATGCGAAGCTGCCGCGGCGTTCCAAATGGAAATTCCGGATGAAAAATCTCGAAATTCACCTGAGTCGAAGCGTGCGCTAGCGCGGCTACCATCGAGCCCGCGCACCGCGCGCGTTGCGCGGATTCGCGGATGAGACGCAGTTGATTTGAAAAAATGCGCGGGGCGGCCCGGCCCGGCTGCAACAGTCGCGCTATCGGCCAGGTTCGCCGGTCCTTGTCGCGGTTTCCATCGATCGGCCACAATCCCTTTGTCGGCGAATAGCGAGGCGACAGTGCGAAGTGACAGCGATCGTCCATAGCGTTCAAAGCCTGCTCGATTATCTGGGTCCGTGGGCTCTCGTTCCGGTCTTCCTGATAGTCGCGCTGGAATCGTCCGCGTTCTTCGGCCTGGTGTTCCCGGGCGAAACCGTAGGCTTTGTCGCGGGCGCGCTCGCCGGAGCCGGGATCGTGAGTCCGTGGACGGCTTTCGCCACCGTCGCTGCCGGCGCGGCGCTCGGCGACATCGGGGGCTATCTTCTCGGACGCTTCAAGGGACGCGCCGTGCTGGCATGGTCGCCGCTCTTGGGACGAGCTTACGAGCGCAGCCGGGCTCGGATGGAGAAATATTTCGCGCGATGGGGCGTGATGACCGTGCTGGTGGGGCGCTTCGTCGCGGTAGGACGATCCTTCGCGCCGTTCACCGCCGGACTCTCCGGGATGCGCGCGCGCCCGTTCGTCGCGTTTGCGCTTTTATCGGCCGCGCTATGGAGCGCGATGCTGGTCGCGGCCGGCTACCTGCTCGGATCGAACTGGCAGAGCGTAACCGGATGGATCGCGTCGCTCGGGTTCGGGATGCTCGCGCTGCTGGTTTTGACGGTGCTGATGGCCGGCGCGTACGGATGGATCGTCGCGCATCAGAGCGCGATCCTCCGATGGTGGCGCGAGTCGGTCGCCGAGCCGCTCGCACGGCGCTACGGCGTCGATCTCGCACCGATGATGGATTTCATCCGCGCGCGGTTCTCGCCGACCGGATACCTGGGCTTCCATCTGACGGTCGGCCTTTTGGTGCTCGCCGCGATGGTATGGCTGTTCGGCGGGATCGTGCAGGACATTTTCGCACAGGACCCGCTGGTGCGCGTCGACAGGATCGTCGCGGAGGCTATCCTGCACGTTCGCACTCCCGCGTTCGATTCCGCGATGGCGGCGGCGGGACTTCTGAGCACTCCGATATTGCTGCTGTCGATCGTCGGGATAACCGGCGCGAGCCTGCTCGCCGCAAGGGACAGGACTCGCGCGATGGTTGCGATTCCGGTCGCGGCGGGAGCGTACGCGCTCGGATTCGGGGTACGCGAACTGTTCGAACATTTCTCGCCGCATGTCTCGGCACAGGCGCTGGTGCATGGCTTTCGCGGATTTCCGAGCGTTGCGATAACCGCGGCGACCGCCGCGTACGGCTTCGCATGGCTTGCGACGCTGACGCACGCACGGAGCTGGCGCATCCAGGCGCTGTCAACCGTCGTGGCCGCTTACGTGGTTTTCCTCGCCGCCGTTGGCGAGCTTTATCAGGGACAATTGCTGAGCGCGGTCGGGGCGGGATTCGCTCTCGGCGGGGCATGGCTCGCGATCTGCCTGACCGGCGCCGTCACTTACGACCGGCTCTGATCCTATCGGCCATCGGGGAGGCCGTCTTCACGCTCGATTTCGAGGTTGACCCAACTGGCTGCGGTGTTTGAGATTAAGAGCCGACGCGACGATCATATTGGCGATGCAATGGACCGTATTCCGAACCGCGACAGGCGCTGAAAAATCTCACCTTCCAGAGGAGGCACGCATGGCGCTCAATCAGAAATCCCAATGGACTCTCATCCTGCTGGTGCTCGCGAGCTTCGCAGCCGGAGCGCTCTTCAACAGCGTGGGGCGCGGC
>JAKAVX010000534.1 GCA_021827465.1 Deltaproteobacteria bacterium
ACGAGTCGAAGTAGCGCGGGACGCGCGCCGTCAGGCGCTGGCCAACCGCAGCCATCGATGGTCGAGCTTCGTCGCCGGTCGCGCGCCGACATAGGAGGCGAGGGCGGCATTGGCGTCGGCTTTGCGGCCTGCCTTGATCAAGCTCATGAAATGCGTTTCGTGGAACACGCCGCGTTGCTCGTCGCTGCCACCGCCAATCGAGATCGCGGGGAGCACGCGGCCCAAAAGTTCAGCGGCGCGATCGTAGTTTCCGCGAGCATAGGCGACGCATCCGCGCGCCTGACTCAGGCCGACATCAGCCCAGACCTGCGCCGCGGGCCCCGCAAGATTTTCGGCATAACGGCGCATCGCGTCGAGAGAGCGATCAACTTCGGACGACTCGCCCGCGCGCTCGAGCGCGAAGAAAAAAATCGCGTTGAGAAACGGAAAGACCTGTTCATGTGCTCGTTTGCGCAGGTGCGGCGCGATCTCGCGCCATCGAGAACCCGCGTCGCCGCCCGCGAGCTCGACGAGCCACAGCAGCAGAATCGCGTCGGTCTGCTCGACTACGGCGTCGGGCTGAAAGCCCCAGATATGTCGGCGATAGGCGTCGAGCACGCGCGGAAAATCCAGCTCCGCGCGGTGGAACGTGGACAGATGGAATGTATTGTGCGACTGGATGTATTGCCCGAAGCGATTCCAGGTCGGCGCGTAATGCTTCATCGCGGCGATTCCTTCGGCGATTCGCGACTCGCCGGCCCAGACGTGGGCAAGGCAATGCTGCGCCCACATCGTGAGCGGTTCTCGTTCGAGCGCGGCGCGCGCGATTTCCTCCGCCTGCGGGCGCATCGCGTTAAGCTCGTACGCAAAGGCGAGCATCGCCTGCGCGTGGCTCGAATCAGAATTGGCCGGCGCGATCGTCTCCATTAGGGCGAGTTGGCGGCGCGCGAGTCCGGTCTCAAAGAAGTGAAACTCCGCAAGTTTCGCTGCGAGCAGGTCGCGCGGCCACAGTGACGCGATTTGCTCGTAAAGTGCGATCGCGCGGTCGAAATCACCGTCGCATCCGGCGCCTACCGCGTCGATAAATGTCCGCTCGCGATCGGTCAGATCGGCAAATCGCGCGCGCGCCCGTTCAAGGTACGAATGCCCGCGGCGGGCAATCGCGCTTGACTGTGCGGTCGCGAACAGCGACGCGGCGCACGCCTGCAACATCGCGCAATCGCGATGCGCATCGGCGGCGGCGACGACCGCGTCCATCCCGGGTTTCAGCGCTATAGCGGTGTCGGCGTAGCGGTCGATCGCGACGATTGCCTCGTCGGAGTTGGTGGTGACGGGATTTCCGCGCGCATCGGTCTTCATGAAGGGTCTCAGAGCGGGCACCGCTCGCAGGACTGGCGCTTGTCGCGCTTCACTGTGGAATCGTTTCTCGCAGGATAGTCAGCGCCCGGCGCGTATGCTAGCATTTCAATGTTTGGATCTTTTGTGGAGGCGCTCGCGCAAACACCCATGTTGGCCACCGAACGGAATAGGGCTCAATCGGCCCGTGGGTGCGCGTTCCTCCTGCTTCCTGCCCATTAGGTAGCATCAGAAACAGGAATTGAAAGGCGGCCCCGGGTGCATCGCGCATCCAGGACCGCCTTTTGTTTTTTTTCGGTCTGCCAATTTCTTCAACCGGCGAACCGCGGCGGTGGCCGAGAAAATATCGAGCGACGGGAGGAATTTCGAATGATCGTGGAAGTAAACAATCTGACCAAGCGTTTTGGAAGCTTCACGGCCGTCGATAGCGTCACCTTCGGAGTCGAGCAGGGTGAAATCATCGGGATGCTTGGACCCAACGGCGCGGGCAAGACCACGACGATTCACATGATTCTTGGGCTTATCACGCCGAGCGCGGGCGAGGTCCGAATTTTCGGCCGCGACATCCGGACCCATCGCGAGGAGATTCTCCAGCAGATTAATTTCACCTCGCCTTACGTTGCGTTTCCATACCGGCTGACGGTGCTCGAGAACCTGCTGGTTTTCGCACGGCTGTATCAGGTGCCGCGCAGGCGCGAAAAGATCGACGCGATGCTCGAAATGTTCGGCATCACCGATCTGCGCGACAAGCCGATAGCGCGGCTGTCGTCGGGCGAGAATACGCGCGTGGGGCTCGCCAAGGCGATGCTCAACGACCCGCGGCTGCTCTTGCTCGACGAGCCGACGGCGTACCTCGACCCGGAAATCGCGTGGCAGGTGAAAGAGCTTATGATGCGCGTGCAGCGCGAGCGCGGTACGACGATTCTCTACACCTCGCACAACATGGCGGAGGTCGAGCAGATGTGCTCGCGGATCGTGTTTCTCAATCATGGCCGCGTGATCGCGCAGGGCAGCCCGATCGAGATCACGCAGTCGATTCTCAAGGAAGAGCGCGACGAACCGGCGCTCGAGGAAGTGTTCCTGCGCGTTGTGCGGGAAAGGATCAGTGCATGAAACTACATCGCATAATGGCGGTGATCGTTCGCCACGTTTACGAAGCGCGGCGCAACCTGGATCGCTTCATGGACATGATCTACTGGCCGGTGCTGGACATTATCCTGTGGGGCTTCTTCACGATCTACCTGGCGCAGGGCAACCGGTTGCATCCGGACCTGGTCAGCTTTCTGCTCGGCGCCGCGATTCTGTGGGGCGTGTTTTTCGCGTTCCAGCGCGACATGACGGTCGGTTTTCTCGACGAGCTATGGGCGCGCAACATGATCAACCTGTTTTCCTGCCCGCTCAGCGTATGGGAGTACATCACGGGGCTAATCTGCGTGAACCTGGTGAAAACGCTGGTCGGTTTCACCTGCGCCAGCACGATCGCGATCGTAGCGTACCGGTTCGATATCGTGCCGCTGCTCGGCGCGTTCCTGCCCTACCTGCTGAACCTGGTTCTGTTCGCGTTCGCGGTCGGGATAATCATGGCCGGACTGATCGTGCGTTACACGACGCGAATTCAGACGCTGGCGTGGAGCTTCGCCGGACTGCTGCAGCCGGTGTCGTGCGTGTTCTATCCGCTTAAGTCGCTGCCCGGAGTTCTGCGCGCGATCGCATGGATGCTGCCGACAACGCACGCATTTGAAGGTATGCGCCAGGTACTGGCGGGAGGCGGATTCTCGCCGGTGCATTTCTGGTGGGGCATCGGCCTCAACGCGAGCTACTTCGGCGCAGCGATCCTGTTCTTCAACTGGATCTTCGCCTCGGCGCGCAACAAGGGCTTGCTGGTGAAGATCGAATAGGAATCATCGCATG
>JAKAVX010000535.1 GCA_021827465.1 Deltaproteobacteria bacterium
ATCGTGGATCGATTTCAAGGCCAAACAAATTGTCCCGCAAGACGGCTTCAACAGCGCTGGAATGAGTTAAGCGCTCTTCATCCATGCGCATCGCAACTAAAATAGGTAGAGCAGAGGCAAGAAAATGGCCCGACCCCATGCACGGATCCAAGATTGTAATGTCTTGACTTCTTTTGGGCCAACCGGAATAGGCGCCAGCGGCCGGGCGCCATCGAGGTTCCGCTTCCGCGGTTACCTCTTCACGAACGAACCGAAGATAAGTCCATTCGATTTCGCCGACACGACACTCAAGGCGCAGTTCATCTTCACTTTGCGCCGAGATCGCCAACTCGGGTTTCTTCTCCAGAACTCTGGCCGCCCACCACGCTCCTAAAGTGTTATGCAATAAGAAGCGGACCATGTAGTCTTCAGTGAAAATCTGCGTGACGGCCGGCAGCTCTTCATCCCCGAATTTCGCGTTGGACCGATTTACCTCGTCCTTCCGATCGGCTTGCCAGAACTGGTAAACCCAGCCGAGACTGTCGTCAGCCAAGAACACCTCGCGCGCTAACCCCTCAAGAAGATCTTCAAGCTTTGACCATGCCTCAAGCGGCAGAGTAATGTCGAGGACTGGATCATCCCGTCGAAAAAGTTGCGGCAGCATACGAACGGCGTAATCGCTCGCAAGGTCAAGCCAATCGCGGGATTTCTCGCGAGCCAACTCACGGGCTTCAGATAGAGTGATTGGTACGCCAGTCAACGGCTCGATGAGTAGGTCCGCCTCAGCAAGGAAACGCGCAAAGAGCATACGATGCCATTGTTCGTAAGCGCACTCTCGAATAAGATGGTCTATTGTCTGCGTTCCACGTTTATCATCTCTAAAGTCCCCGATCTGACGGCCATGCGCTCTCAAGCGAACGCGCAGGGTACGCTGTGGCGCCGTAAGCGAATCCCACGGCTCATGATTATGAACGGCCAGTTGCTCGATCGCCTTGCGTGCGCCGTCTTCCGCAACGCGTCTCGCCAGGCGAATTGTCCTCTCCAACTCCTTCCGCCGATCGCGATCTAAAGACGGCATTCCTTAATTCACCAACACGGGGCCAAATCGAACCGCTTCAACCAGCGTCGCCTTCTGGCGCTCAAGCCATAGATCCACGTCATCGACGCTACGCAGCGTGCTTCGTTCAATGGAAATAATCTGGACTTTCGGCTCCAGGAGCTTCGCGGCTCGCTGGATTGCCTGGGCTAGTCGGCCGGGAATAGCATCGATCTCCGCTTGCAGACTCGACAGGGGATTCTGCTCAAGGTAAGTCGCCAACGCCTCATCGGTAGCCGTTTGCGCTTTGGTTGGGACGACGAGCCCAACGGCGCTGCTAATGTTTTTTTGATCAGCGCTTGAAACCTGATTCCAAACGCTGTTCGATTCGAGCCTGCCCAGAGCGGCGGCCACGGCGTCACACCGAGCCTCGTACGCCTTCTGTACATGCTCGCGAAGCGCACCTGCAATCGCTACTCGCAAAGGGCTCACTGGGTCACTGGCCTCAAGCAACAGACGTTGTTCGCGGACCGCGACCAGTTGATCGAGGGCCGGTTTCGCGACCGGAACGGAAGCGGCTTGTATCGCGAGGCGCTCCACCAACAGCCACGTGGGAAGACGTCGCTCGATGAGATCGCCATAGGCGCGCCACGACTTGATGTCGGCCTCCCATGCGCCGGCCTTATCTCTCACGGCAAGTAGTTGTTCGTTCCCGGCAAGGCGGCGAATGTCTTCGATATCCGCCACCGACGGCGCTTTTGGCTGCGGCGGTTCACCTCCAGAGGCGGCTGCAAGGGCAATGAGACGTGAGAAGAATTCAGGTGTAGAAGCGCTTTCGTCGCCGGAATCGCACCTTATCTCGACCATTTGGAAAAGCTTTCGAACAACCAGCCGGTCCTGGACAGAGAGTGTCGTTTGCTCGACCCGAAACTGAGTTTTCGCGATCTTATTTTGGTCTAATTGACCAGGCGCAATTGGGGCGCCGTTCAGCGTAGCTGCAATGTGCTGCGAACGGTGCAATGCAATAAGAGCTGCGTCAACGGCGTCCTGTGGCCAGCCATACGGGGCACCAGACAAAGCCCTGCGGACGTCGCTCCCGCTCCTTCCGTTACCAGCAGTCGAGAGCACTTGCTGACAAACCGGATGCTTTTCAGTCGCATCATTATACCCCGTCGGTTTTAGCGGATGGTCGGCGCCATCGCGCGCGTGTTTGATTGCCGCTTCCCAGGCACGCGAATCCGCTTCCTTGAAGCGCGGAAACAGGCGAATTAGCGACGCATCCACACCGTCGCGAATACGCTCCTCAAGGCTCGAGTTGAGAAGCTCGCTACCACCGCCCTGATACACTTTAACATTGGCTACGATTTCGCGAACCAGTGCGTCCCGACTGGCTGCGGCGGACGCGCGACGACTGTCCATGCTTTGGCGCGCCTCCTGGCCCTCAGCGGTCGCCGGATTCCCCTTCTCATCCAACGTTTGTTGCGCCGCATCAGCTTCGACGATTAGACGCCTAAGATCGTCGGCGGACTGACGCGAAATAAACGCAAACAGGACCGCGCTCGCCGAACCAGCCGCGCGAGCCGCGTCCACCACGTCCTTTTCAGAGCAGCTCCAGCCGTCACGAATCCAGATCGGTATTTCAGTACCATCGATCACGGGCGGGTCTTGTTGGCTGTGGACGATGAGTTTTCGTGGTTCCTTGGCGGATCCCTGAACAATGCGGATTCCGCGAATCCTTTTACCGATCTCGCTATGAAGAATCTGTTCACGTTTAAACTGGACAGCGGCATCGTCCCCCGTGATCTTTGTCCGGCGATTCTTGAACACACGCTCCCACTCGCTACTCTCGCGTGTTTGTAAGCGATATTCGTCGTCGCCCGCAGCCATGAGCGTCCCGTCCTCTACAAGCTTCCTCAGCATGCTTTCAACGTCGTTCCTGAGGATACTATTGTCGACAGACAGGTCATCGATCAAGAGATCAGAGATGTGCTCCGGCGTTGCTCGAATACCGGTGTCGACGCCACCGTCACGCTTTAGCCTACTTATCAAGAAGACGAGCCCGCAAATACGCTGAGCCAATGGCCCATGTGTCTGTTTTGCATGAATAATGCGCTCGTTTATCTCGCGAAGCAAGACTCCAGTATTCACCATCTCGGGTGCTAGCGCATCAAACAATTCATCCCCAGGAACTAGGGCCCCGAGAGGGCGACTCGAAAGTTTGGCAACGGC
>JAKAVX010000536.1 GCA_021827465.1 Deltaproteobacteria bacterium
GATGCCGCTTTACGAGTGGCAATGTGAAACGTGCGCGAGCACGTTCGAGGTGCTCGCGCCGACCGCGCGCGCAAGCCGTGCGGAGCGATGTCCGCAATGCGGGCGCAGGGCGCGCAGGATCATGTCCGCGGGAGTCCTCGGTATCGGGCGCGCGCGGCCCGACCTAGGCGTTGAAGCGGCGCCCGGCGCTCGCCGTGGCCACGGCAAGGACGATTTTCCGATACCGCCGATGGCGCGATTCTGCGGGATGGACGACAAGACTGCGGAACGCTTCGCCGCGTACAAGTCCGGGAGAGGGCACGAGTACGACGATCGGCAGGCGGTGCTTCAGGAGCGCCGCAAGCAGGAGGGTATCGAGCCTCCCGCCAAGCCGAAAAAGAAAACCAGGCTTCACGCAAAACAATGAGCGCGAGCGAGAAACAGGATAAGGGAGCAAGGCCCTTCAGCTCGATCCGCGTGGTCGAGTGCGGTGCGGGGATCTCCGCCGCGTTTGCGGCCAAGATGCTTGCCGACCTGGGCGCCGACGTTATCAAGGTCGAGCAGCCCGAGGGCGATTTCACGCGGCGAAGGGGACCGTTTCCCAACGACGAGCCGCATCCGGAGAAGAGCGCGCTGTTCGCCTATCTGAATATCAACAAGCGCGGGGTGGTCACGGACCTCACGCGCGCCGAGGGGCGCGAGATGCTCGCGCGGCTGCTCCAACGCGCCGACATTCTCATCCATAACGTCGCGCCCGGCGAGCGAGAAAGCCACGGGCTCGAGAGCGCCGCGCTATGCGCCGCGTATCCGCGCCTTATCGTCACGTCGATCTCGATGTACGGAGACAGCGGCCCGCGGGCGCGATGGCGCGGCTACGAGCTTAACGCCTCCAACGCCGGCGGATGGGCGTATCTGAGTCCGGGGGCGTCGCCCTATCCCGAGCTTCCGCCGCTCAAGGCGTTCGGTCATCAGTGCGATTTCCAGGCAGGCTCGCACGCTGCGACCGTGACGCTGGCTGCGTACCGCGCTCGCGCGAAGAGCGGACGCGGACAGGCGATCGATCTCTCCGAGCAGGAGTGCATCGCCGCGATGCTTGAGATGAATTTCATGCACTACACGTACACGGGGCGCGAGACCTCGCGTCTTGGCCAGCGTGGGCTCGGGCCATGGTTCATCGCGGACTGTGCGGACGGAAAAATCTTCGTCATCTGCGTGGAAGAGGATCAGTGGAAGCGCCTCGTCGAGCTGATGGGCAGTCCCGAGTGGGCCAAGGACGATCTGTTCAAGGATCGCGTGTCGCGCGCGCAAAACCTCGACGCGCTCAAGGCTCTGATGACCGAATGGCTGGCGGGATGGAAGGTTGAGGATCTGTTTCGCAAAGGGCAGGGCGAGTACCGGATTCCGTTCGCGCCGTGCAACACGATGCGTCAGATACACGAAAACGGCCATCTCGCCGAGCGGAATTTCTTCACCGTCTTCGAGCAACCCGGCATCGGCGCGATCAAGCTTCCCGGCGCACCGTCCAAATACGGCAGGACGCGATGGGAGCTCCGGCGTCCGGCGCCGAAACTCGGCGAGCATGGCGAAGAAGTCTTCGTAGGCGAACTGGGAATCGCGCGCGAGCGGTTCGAGTCGCTGCGCAAGGCGGGCCTGGCCTGATTGGGAGAACCTGGTATGGAACAGCGTCCACTTTCCGGCGTGCGAGTTCTCGATTTCACATGGGCGTGGGCCGGACCGTTCTGTACGCTCCAGCTTGCTCACCTGGGCGCCGAGGTTATCAGGGTTGAGACGACGACTCGTCCACTGTGCGTGTCGCGCTCGATACCTCCGTTTGCCGATGCGACTCCCGGAGCGAATCGAGCCGGCTATTTCAACCAGTACAACCAGGGCAAGCGCAGTATCCTGCTCAATCTGCGGCGTCCCGAGGCGCTCGAGCTCGCCTACGAGCTGGTCAAGCAGTGCGATGTCGTGACCGAGAACTTCGCCGCCGGAGTTTCGCAGAAGCTCGGCCGCGGCTACGGGAAGCTGACGCAATACCGGCCCGACTTGATAATGATTTCGATGTCCGGGTACGGGCAGACCGGTCCCTACCGCAAATTTCTTGGCTACGGCGGTCCGGCGGCGTCGCTGTCGGGGCTCTTTTCGGCAACCGGCTATCCGGGCGGCGAGCCCGCCGAAATTGGAATTTCGTATCCCGATCCCAACGCTGGGATCTTCGGCGCGTACGCGATTCTTGCCGCCCTGATACATCGCGACGTTACCGGCGAAGGACAGTACATCGATCAATCGCAATGGGAGGCGACGCTGCAGGTCGTCGCCGAGGGGCTCCTCGAATACGACGTCAATGGCCGCGAGCCGGCGCGCGACGGAAATCACGATCCGTTCATGGCGCCGCACAACTGCTACAAGGCCGCCGGCGATGACGACAAGTGGGTATCGATCGCGGTTGGTTCGGACGCGGAATGGCGCGCGCTCGCGGGCGCGATTGGAAACCCGGAACTCGCCGACGATCCGCACTTTCGCACTGCGCGGGATCGCAAGCGAAACGAACAGGTGCTCGATGAGATAATCACCGCCTGGACGCGCGAGCGCGACCGATGGGAAACCGCCGAAACGCTGCAGCGGGCGGGGGTCGCCGCATTTCCTTCGCTCAGCAACAAGGACCTGGCGACCGATCCGCATCTCGTGGAGCGCGGCTACCTGGTGTCACTGGAGCATCCGGAAATCGGACGTCGAATTCAGGCCGGTATCCCGTGGACGATGTCGGGAACGCCGTGCCGCGTGGAAAGCCCGGCGCCGCTTCTCGGCGCCGACACCGACGACGTGCTGAAATCGCTGCTCGGGATGAGCGCGGAGCGAATCGCTGAGTTGCGGCGCGAGGGAATCGTTTCATGATCGGACGGGCTAGCGTGCATCCAGACCCGCGGGCGCTCGCGAAATCAAACGGCAGCCTCGACGCTATATATTCCTGCGGCCCGTCGCGATGCTTAATCGCATAGCTCGCTGACGTGACCGCGTGAAAGGATATCTAGGCGGATACCAAGCGCGCGAAAGTGCTCGTTTTGTGCTGCATTTCGGGCCAAGGGATGTTTCCAATGAACAAACGCCGCCAAAGAGCTTCGCGAAAGCGAAGTGGAAGATCGCCCGTGGCCAAGAGTGGCGCCAAGTCCGCGGCAAAAAACTTGCCGGCTGGCATATCCGTCAAAGCGTTGCCGGTCGATCGGGAAACGCCTCCCCTCGCTGCACTCGGAGCTCCC
>JAKAVX010000537.1 GCA_021827465.1 Deltaproteobacteria bacterium
CACCCCGCCCTCGGCTCCCGCCGCGCGCTGCAAATCACGCATCCGCGCACGCACGGTCGCGAGGGCGGACAGGCGAGAAGCCAGGTCGCCGATTTCAGGGTCCGCGACCCGTTCGGTCACGTCCACGCCGCCAAGCAAAAGTCGGTCGCCCGCAAAATTGATCCGGATCGCGGCAAGAATCGGTGCCAGACGCGCTTCGAGGTCCGGCGCCGCCGGATCGATTCCCGCCTCCCGCGCTGCAATTGCCAGCCCGCGGTACATAGCACCTGTGTTGAGGTAGCTGAAGCCGAGTTCGCGCGCAAGGCCGCGCGCAACCGTCGATTTTCCGGCGCCGACGGGACCGTCGATCGCGATAATCGGTTTCGTGCGCATCATTGCACTAACTTTTCGCGCATCGCGCGGCCCCGATTAAACAGCCGCTCGAGTCCGGTTAGATCACCGATTTCGAGCAGCTCCTGAAATTCTTCAATCGCACTTCCGAACAGGTGCAATGCGTCGACGATCGCGTCGCGATTGGAGATAAATATGTCGCGCCAAATCTCCCAAGACGATCCCGCAAGCCGTGTCGTGTCACGCAGCCCGCTTGCCCCGAAATCCGCCGCCAACAGTCCGCCCACGCGTTCTTCGGCAAGCACCGCGGCCAGAACACTTGCAACGATTTGCGGCAGGTGGCTTGCGCGGGCCAAAATCGCGTCGTGCAAGTCCGGTTCCATCCGAATCACACACGCGCCGGCCGCGGTCCATAGCGCTTCCACCTTCGCGATTGCGTCCGCCGTGCTTTTGGCCGAGGGCGTGATAATCACGCGCCGGCCGCGAAACAACTCGGGGTCCGCCGAAGCAGCGCCGACCGTCTCTTTGCCGGCAACAGGATGCGCGGCGACCAGCGCCACCCCGGTCGGAAGTAACGGCTCGAGCTCGCGCACCACCCACCCCTTCACGCTACCAACGTCGGTGATCACAGCGTCCGGCTTGAGGTACGCACGCATCCGCTCGAGCGTCGGGCGCATCGAAAGGATCGGCACCGCTAGCACAACCAAATCGGCGCCGCGCGCCGCCTCGGCGGGATCGCGCGTCGCGGCGTCAAGCATTCCACGCTCGACGGCAACATCGAGGTTGGTCTGCGACCGTCCGAGCCCGACAATTCGCTCGACCAACCCCTCGCGCCGCGCGATGGAGGCGAGCGAGCCGCCGATAAGCCCGACCCCGGCGATTGTCATCTGTTTGAACAGCGGCGCCATCAGCGTTTTTCCACGCTCCGGGCCGCAACCTTCAATTCCGCAATCTTGCTCTGGGCCGCGCGCAAGACGAGATTTCCAGTGGCGACAAAAATAATCGCGAGCATCGGCCATACAACCGTGTTCATGTTCAGGGCGATACCGTGAATCGTGGCGATCGTAACCAACAACACGCCAGCCAGTAGCATTATCACCGCAAAGCTCTCAATTCGCAGCGCGCGCATCAGCGGCTCATTGATCCTTCCCGGCTTAAGTATCGGCCCAAGTCCCGTGCTCAAATAGATTACCGTCGCAATCATCGGCATCAGCATCAATCCCGCGAAGCGTCCCGCATAGCCGTCAACCTGCCCGCTCGCGTTCCAGTGCGACGCAATCCGCGCGGGCGCCGAGGGCCACGTGCACAGCGCCGCCGCATACATCAAGGTGAGCAGCATTATCGTTGGCCAGTCACGCCTTAAATTAATCATGGACCTTGGCGCCGCCCGCGAATCGCGCGCGCAAACGCCGCTTCGCCCTATCGTGCGAGCACCCGTTCGAGCGCCTCGACGAGCCGGCGGTTTTCCTCAGGCAATCCAACGCTGATCCTCACGTGGCGCGGATAACCGTATCCGTCCATTGGGCGCACGATCACGCCTTTGCGCAACAACGCGTCATAGACCGCGCGCCCGTCGCCGACTTCAGTCAGAATAAAATTGGCGTGGCTCGGGACGAACGGAATCGCAAGCCGGCGGAATTCGCTTTCCAGATATGCCATCCCCTGCGTGTTTACTTCGAGTGTGCGCTCGATATGCGCGCGATCTTCCATTGCGGCAAGCACCGCGACCTGCGCAAGCGAGGTGACGTTGAACGGCTGGCGCACGTTGTTGAGCAGACGCACGATACCAGGATTGGCGACGGCGTATCCGGCGCGTAGGCCGGCAAGCCCGAAGATTTTCGAGAACGTGCGCATCGTGACTATCAGCCGCCGCCCGTCATGGTCTTCGAGCGAGTTGGGGTACTCGGGATCGCGCACGAACTCGAAGTACGCCTCGTCGGCGACGATCACGACGTGCTCGGGCACGCGGGCGAGAAACCGCCGCCATTGCGCGCGGCGATAGATCGTGCCGGTCGGATTGTTCGGATTGCCGAGAAAAGCCAGCCGCGTGTTCGCATCGATCGCGTCAGCGATCGCGTCCAGATCGTGTTCGTAGCCGCCGCGCGCGGGCACCGCCTTGTAGCTGCCGCCGGCGGCCAGAGTCGCCAGCGGATAGATCGCGAACGCGTGCTCCGAGAATACCGAATTCAATCCCGGCCGAATAAACAGGAACGCGAGCAGGTTGAGAACCTCGACCGATCCGCCGGCGGCAAAAATGTGGTCGGGAGTCACGCGGTGGCGCTCGGCGATCTTGCGGCGCAGCTCGTAACTGGCACCGTCGGGATAGCGATTCAGTTCCGCCAGCGCGGACTTGATCGCGGCCACCGCACGCGGCGACGGTCCGAGCGGGTTCTCGTTCGAAGCGAGCTTGACCGGCTCTCCGATCCCGAGTTCGCGCTGCAGCTCCTCGATGGGCTTTCCCGGCTCGTAGGGGTTTAACGCCGCAACCGGAGGCAGTACCAGATCGTCAGCTTTGATCACAAGGAGTCGCGCGGCCCCGCTAACCGGCGGCCGGCCTGCCCTCAGGATACGATCCCAGCACCTTGGAAAAAAGAGCTTTACGCTTAAGTGCGCCAAGCGCGCGCTTGAGCCGGGGATCTTCGCGATGGCCCCCCAGATCGACAAAGAAAATATATTCCCACGGACGCAGGCGCAGCGGCCGCGACTCGATTTTCGAAATGTTAATCGAATTGCGCGCAAACAAGCTGATCGCTTCGTACAGCGCACCAACCTTGTCCGCCACCGCGAACAATACCGTTGTCTTGTCTGCGCCGGTGCGCTCGGCCGGAGTCGTCCCGATCACGAGGAAGCGCGTGGTGTTGGTCGCGAGATCCTGGATATTCTCCGCGATCGCA
>JAKAVX010000538.1 GCA_021827465.1 Deltaproteobacteria bacterium
AATCGCAAAATCGTATCGGCACAATTCAATCTTGCTTTCACGCCGCGCGATCTTCATCTTAATTGGAATCGCTTCGCGGACGATCGGGAATTGCAATGAAATCAACATCCGCACCGCCGATGAATAACCGTCGGAGGTCGCTCGTCTAACGGGTCGTCGGAACAGCGAGCAGTGGCAGCCGCGAAATGCCACCCAAGGCGAATTTAGGAAGATCCTGCGCAGAATCGAAGCGTCATCTCGCCCGCCCATCAGACAGCATTCGTCCGTTACATTAAGGTATCAGGAATGAGAATAACAAGTGTAGCCAGTGCGTTTCCCGAATATACATATACTCAGGAAGCAATCACTGACGCGCTGAAAAAGTACTGGGGCGATAAGCTGGAGCGGCCGGGGCTGCTGGAAAGACTCCATTCGCACGCCGGGGTGAGCCAACGTCACCTTGCGTTCCCTTTTGCGCAATACGAGAAGTTCAACACCTTTGGTGAAACAAACAGGGCGTGGTTCGAGGTGGGCCAGAAGCTTGGCGCCTCGGCGATCGACGCGGCGCTGCAGCGCGCGCATCTGACGCCCCGCGAAGTAGACGCGCTTTACCTGGTATCGATAACCGGCGTCGCCAGCCCCTCGCTGGACGCCCGGCTGATCAACGTGATGGGACTCAGGCCGGACGTGAAGCGCACTCCCATCTTCGGGCTTGGATGCGTCGGCGGAGCGACGGGCCTGACGCGTGCGGCGGATTACGTGAAGGCGTATCCAGAACAGGTTGCGGTTCTGCTTTCGGTCGAGCTTTGCTCGCTCACGATGCGCAAGGACGACGTGTCGACCGTCAATCTGATAGCGATGGGCTTGTTCGCCGATGGCGCGGTTGCCGCGTTGGTTGAAGGCAGCCAGCGCGTCTGCGACGGCCCGGAGATCGTCGGCCAGCGTTCGGTGTTCTACGGCGAAACCGAGGACATCATGGGCTGGGACATCTCCGAGAACGGCTTCGGCGTGGTGTTGTCGCAGAAGCTGCCCGCGTTGATCAAGAGTCGTTTCGGCGCCGACGTGGACGCGTTTCTTTCCGACAACGGGCTCACGCGCCGCGATATCGGGAGCTGGGTCATTCATCCCGGCGGTCCCAAGGTGCTGCAGGCGGTCGAAGAGGCGCTCGGTCTGTACGAGGGCGAACTGCGCCTTTCGTGGGAGTGCCTGGATCGCGTCGGTAATCTGTCGTCCGGCTCCGTCCTCGGCGTCCTGGAGGAAACGATGGAGCATCATCGCCCCGCTCCGGGCACGATGGGACTGGTCGGCGCGATGGGACCGGGGTTCTGCTCGGAGTTGATCCTGCTGCGCTGGTAGTCGATGACAGCGGACGTTGTTGTGGTGGGTGGCGGACCGGTCGGTCTCGCGGCGGCGCTAGCTGCGCGCCAGCACGGTCTGGAAGTTCTCGTTGTCGACCGTGAAATGCCGCCGATCGATAAGCCGTGCGGCGAAGGCGTGATGCCCGAGGGCGTATCGGTTCTGGGCAACCTCGGAATCAATTTGAACGGCCTGCCGTTCCGCGGTATTCGCTTTACCGAAGCCGGCCTCGCGGTCGAGGCGGCTTTCACTGCCGGCCACGGTCTCGGTATTCGCCGCACTCATTTGCATCAGCTCATGATCGATCGCGCCGCAGAGACGGGTGTCGCGATGCGATGGGGCGAGCCGGTGACGCGGATAAGCCGGGGCAGCGTCGAACTGGGCGGTCGAAACGTCGCATGCCGATGGGTGGTCGGAGCGGACGGGCGCGGATCGCGCGTCAGGCAGTGGGCCGGACTCCGCCCGCCTTCGAACGCGCCGCGCCGAATCGGGCTTCGCCAGCATTTCCGCGTCGCGCCGTGGAGCGATTTCGTCGAAGTTCATTGGAACGACCACGGCCAGGCGGTCGTGACGCCGGTATCATCCGACGAAATCTGCATCTCTATCCTGACCAGTGGGACACGGTTGCGCATGCCGCAACTAATCGAACTCTTCCCGGAACTGCGTCGCCGACTCGAAGGCGCCGCTCCGAGCAGCCAGGCGAGGGGCGCGCTTTGCGGGTCGAGCGTGATGCGGTCGGTCGTCGGCAACGGGGTTGCGCTGGTCGGCGATGCGGCCGGGACCGTCGATGCGCTCACCGGCGAGGGGCTTTCGCTCGGGCTTAGGGAAGCGGTCGCGCTCGCCGACGCTATCGCGCGGGACAAGCCCGGCCAATACGAGGCCGATCATCGGCGTATCCGCCGGATGCCGCGCCTGATGGCGAAACTGATGCTGTCTGTCGGCGGACGAAGATCGCTCAGGCGCCGCGTGCTGCGGGGATTGATCTCGCAATCGCGGATATTCGCCTACATGCTCGGCGTGCACACAGGAACGCTGTCGCCGCGCGAGGTTCCGGTCTGCGCGCTTGCGGGATTCGCGCGCGAGATGTTTGCGCGCGATTCGTTCGAAGACGGGGATGTTGCGTAGATGGTCAGTTTGCCGCGCCGGATCGGCTTTCACTCATGGTTCTCGGCTTTTCTGATGGTTCTTCTGATGTCCACGGCCGCGGCCGCCGCGGATTCGATACCGCCGGGAAAACTCGCGGTGCTGAAGTTCGACCCCGCAAAAACCACGATCAAGTATTCCATCTCGGGATGGCCTCATTCGCCCGAAGGCACGTTCCAACTGAAGCGCGGGCTCATCCGCGTCGATCCCGCGACCGGCAAGATGAGTGGGCTCATCGTTGTCGATGCGGCGAGCGGAGACAGCGGCGATAGCCTTCGGGACGCCCGGATGCGGGACAGCGTGCTCGATGCCCGGCGCTTTCCCGACATAACCTTCGCGCCCGGGCAGGCCGAGAGCCACGGAAGTACACAGGGAGAATTTCCGGCCACGGTCCGCGGCGTGATGTCCCTTCATGGCGGACAGCATCCGTTCACGATCGACGCGCGCGTCCGTCGCGAAGGCGACAAGGTTTTGATCAATTGCACCTTCGCAATCCCGTACGTCGCGTGGGGACTTGAAAATCCGAGCATCCTGATGCTCCGGGTCTCGAAGCACGTTGACATCGACGTGACCGCGACCGCCGATCTCACCTGGGCCTCGCCCGCGCCGATCGCCACCAAGACCGATTCGCCGCACTCGCCCTGAGGCGAACAGCTACGCTCACAGGCCACGCGTCAGCGCTGGGCGAGGAAGCGCAGCAGCGCTTCGTTGAACATGACGGGGTCCTGGATAAAGGCGAAAT
>JAKAVX010000539.1 GCA_021827465.1 Deltaproteobacteria bacterium
GGGCCAAGATCCACGGCAAGCCTGGATCTCATCAATTCAGCGAGTTCTTCGGGTGTGTAAGCAACCTGCCAGCGGTAAAAGTTGTGGGTCTCCCGGTCGAATCCCGGCAGGACGCGGCTTAGAAGCTCTGAGTCGGCCGTATTGCAGTAAGCCAGCGGACTTGAGCGTATCCATGTCTCAGGATCGCAAGGGTCGGACGGCGCCGGACCGTCGTACACTGATTCAAGATAGGGGACATTTTCATCTTCCCATGCGGTCGCATAGCGCTCGGTTATGCCGCCGCAAGACTTTGAAAACCGTGCGTCGCATACCTTGCCGTCGTAACGGAGAAACTCGCCGGCTGTCGCACGCACCGCTTCGGCCGCCGCCGGAGAAAACGCTTTCGTGATGCCCTGATAACGCTGGCAATGGTCGTCTGCACACACATCGAAGCGGCGATGCGCCTCGCGGCCGTACCAGCGGAGGATTTCGCGAGAATTGGGGCGTTCGCTCCGCTGCAGCCCGGAGGGTGCGGGGTGTGCTTTAGGAAACCACAGCCAACTGCGCGAAATTACCGCGTGAGCTTTCAGCAGTTCCAGAGGACAGGACGCGCTCATCTCCGATGAAATCACGCTCGTTACGTACTCATCGAGCGAAACATCATTGATCACCGTCAGCCCGGCCTCTCGCCTCACGAGGCGGAAAGTGCCACGGAATACCTGGCGCTCCGCGCGTTCCCAGTGAAATCCAATTCCGATCGTAACGTCGTCCAGCGCAAACGAGCATGACGCCGGGTCGGACGGAATAAGCGCAACCGCAGAAGTAAATCTGTGGCGTCCGGAAGTGTACGGCCTGCCGGAGGTATCCGTGAACCGGCCAGTCAATTCGACTTCGACGGCAGAGCGTTTTTCGACGAGCCCTACTGAAACGTTCAACGCTCGCTCTCCAGCCTCGCGGCGACTTCGTGAAACTGGCGGTCGGGCAAGGTGACCTCGCGAAAAATTGCGTTAATGGCCTCACCGGTAATTTTGTCGAAATCTTCTGCGAGCGGCGCAACGAATATTCCGCACAAATCGATAGCGGCCGGACTAACCGTCAATTCCCCGGTGTAAAAGGCCTGCGGCCGATGTTTTCCGCGCGGAAACAGATACGTAAACCACTCCGCGTTCTCACAAAAGACAGCAATATTGATCAACGGTTCTGCCCTTTGGCCGGTTGTCGCGGCAAGCAAATAGAGGGCGCGATCCATGCGATCGGCCAAAGCCGATCGGTCCCGCCCGCGGAAAAAAAACGTGTTCCTTCTATAGTTGGGTACGGTAACGCTGTTCAGTCCGGCCGTGTCCTTCTCAATCGGAAACAATCTCCGCGAACCTGCCTGAAAGTGCAGGTGATCCGGCGCGGATGCCCCACATTCAGGACCGTTATAGACGACGAAATATCCGGGCAAAACTGCAGCGAGATCAAGCATGTTTTTGAACTGGTTTCCGATGCATTGCAGCCGGTGTTCTCTGTGAACGATCGTGAAATGACGATCCACGATTGGAAATGGATTGCAGTAGGCCATAAAATTTTCATCGACCTGCACGCCTTTCTCCCCGGGCGGCAGATTGTTCGCACAGAGGAAGCAGGGTCGCTTTGCGACCGACTCACGGTCGACCCTTGCCGCGGTGCTGCCGATGCGGTGGGGAATGTGACGGACGAAGACCTCGAACCAATCGATCCGCAGGCGCCGCGTCTTCGCCCGCGCGAGGCCTTCGACGCCTTTCGCGAGCTGCGGCCATGCCCTCACCTGGCGCGTGAAGAGTTCCTCTATTCGGTGAATCATCTCCGCACTCGCGCCTGAATCTCGATAGTTCGAAGCCAGTCCTTGTACAGATCGTAGCGATTCGCTACCTCAAAAGGCAGGGCACTGTCGCTATTGCCCTCCCAGCGGCGGCAAAGATAAAGGGATTCGTAAATACGGGCAATCTCGTAATCGCGGCTGATTCGCAACGCGACTGCGTAATCCTCGCCATAGCTCACATTCGGAAATCCCATGCCGCGCAGAATCGAGGTATCGAATGCGCGCGGCGCACCTAGTCCATTCACCCGAAGCGCATTGTTTCTGCCGTTATCCCGGCTCCACTCTCGGTGGTCGATTAGACCAGGCGGAATTTCCTTCAAGGAAAAATCCACCATCGTGTAAGAGCCTATGACCATCGCATAAGGTCCGGCTTGAATTTCTTCGACGATCCGGCGAAGAACGCCGTCGTTGATGTAGAGGTCGTCGGAATCGAGCTGGACAACGTATTGTCCGCAGTCTTTGGAGTATATCGCCTCATTCCAACATCCGCCGATTCCAAGGTCCCGGCGAGTTGGAACGATATGTTTCAGGCGCGAATCGCCGATACTGCGCAGGATTTCTGTCGTCCGATCGGTCGAGTGGTTATCGACGACGATCGCGTTGAAGTCGAAATCAGCGCGCTGGGCAAGGGCGCTTTGAACGGCGTCGAGAATTGTCCGCTCGCGATTCCGTACCGGAATTACGACGCTGGCCTTGAGCGGAAACACTTATGCCGGGGCGGGAAACTTGTCGAAGTGCGGCGGCAGCCAGGCACCGATTCGCTTAAGATGCGCGCTCGCGATGCGTTCCATCTCGACTTGGTAATCCCGATTGCGCGGATCTACATAGTCGAATTGCCTTGGACCGGCGGGCTGAGTTTCAGTTGTCGAAGCGCTGTAGAGCGGTTCTGGTATCCGCACGACAGGGTGTTTTTCTGAAATCCGTAATCGCAGGTCGTATAGCCCTCCCCATTTCCAGGTGCTGTCGATTCCCGTCTGGCATGCGGCCGGAACCGACAGGGCGACGACCGGACCGAAGTCGAAATTGTCGCGGATGCTTCCGCGTTGATAATCGATGCGAGGCTGGCCCACAGCGTCCGCATAGACCCATCCGGCGCCCGTTTCACGCACAATTTGGGACATTCGATCGAACATGCGCGGAGCGGGCGCGATGCGAAAATGCTGATCGCCGAAAAAAAGCACGTCCGAATCGGCGGCGCCGAGAAATCGTTGCACGTCCTCGGACGAGCAGTTGTTTATATCAACGAGGTTCACGTTGCCTCGCTGGAAGAGAGAGGTATCCAGGGTAGTGGGAAAATGGTGGTAAGCAAGCGCATCTGCGCGGACGAAGTGGTCAAGCCACCCAGGGCGTTTGCGTTGGGCTCGCCAGCGAGGCGCTTGGCGCCGACCGTGCGGAG
>JAKAVX010000540.1 GCA_021827465.1 Deltaproteobacteria bacterium
AAAACCGCTGACCAAATCCTCGATTCAGTTGCCAGATTTTGTAAACGAATCTCTAGCTCAGGACACTAGCAGGATGATGAAAATGTGAGCGGGGTGGAGGAACCCTACACAAGTTTAGAGGGCAGCGGTTGCGCTAACTGACTAAAGGCAACAGAACGCGCTCGCCTCCACGTGTTGAATCCGTGCAGCTCATGTGCGAGGGTCCGTCGCCGCGTTCTGAATTCCGATCCGGCCTGAGCGACAGAAAGGCCCCAGAATGTCTCGATGGAAGACACAACGGCCCAGCGCCTCGCAACGGCGGTTGCACGGCGACGCGGCCTCGCGGCTGTCGTCGTCGGTCTTCGCCCGCGCTTGGTTTATCGGCCGATTGAAGCTGCTAGCCTGGTCCATCCGCAAGACCGCGCCCTGACTAATCGCGCGGCGGGGCGCACTCTGGCGCGCTCAATCAGCGTCGAGTTCTCAGCCCCGCCGCGCTTTTGCACTCAGACACTCCCGCAGAGTTGTCACGCGCTCGCGCCGTGCTCTTGTCGGGTTGTGCCGTTGGCCGCGGGCAATTCGACATCCGCCGGACGCCCGTTGAGAGCGTCGTGGAAGAGCTCACCACCCTTCATCACCGCGACGATCTTGCTGTGGTCCTGCAGAATCCGGATGTCAGTGAGAGGATCGCCGTCGACGACGATTAGATCGGCGAACTTGCCTTCTTCCAGCGTACCGATTCGTCCGCCAAAGCCCATCATCTGCCCCGCGTCGCGGGTCGCCGCGAGCAGCACCTCAAACGGCGTGAAGCCGAAGAGCTCGACGAAGTTCTCGAGATCGCGGGCGTAGGTGCCGTGGGCGGTCCAAGCGAAGCCGAAGTCGCCTCCCGGCAGAACCTTGACGCCCGCCGCCAGCATCCTGCGCACACTGAGCTTGGTCTCTTCTAGTTCCTTACGATATCCCATCTGATCGAGCGCGCTGGGATCGATCCCGAAGTTGGGGCCGTTTGTGTAGAGCCCGACCTGCCAGTTGACCGCCGGCGTCACGCAGGTGAGATGACGCGCACGGGCGAGCAGCTCGAGCGCTTCGTCGTCCAGGTAGTTTGCATGGCCAATCACGTCAGCACCGGCACGCACGCACATTTTCACCGCCTCGGCGCTGCGCGAATGGGTAACGACGCGCAGGCCGCGGCGATGGGCTTCGTCGCATGCGGCCGAGATCTCCTCCTGCGTGTAGGAACACTCGCCGGGCAGGCAGTGAGGCGTCATGTTCTCGCCGTCGATATACAGCTTAACGGTGTCCGCGTAAGTTTTGCGGATGGCCCGCACCGCCTGGCGGACCTCTTGCGGGCCGTTCGCGATAAGGGCTAAGCTCTCCATCCCGAGCTTCATATAGTCCGGGTTCCAGTCCACCATTCCGGCCGTACCCTGGACGTCGCGCCCACAGGCAAGGTAGCGCGGCCCCGATATCAACCCGGCATTGATCGCGTCGCGTAGCTCGACGTCGACGTTACCCAGCGAGCCGAAGCTCCTCGCCGACGTGTAGCCGCTGCGCAGCATGACTCGCGCGTTCAGCACCGCGCGGATCGTCGTGCGTTCGAGCGGTGATCTGATATCCAGGTCTTCCAGTTTCTGGGTGTTCCAGTAGGACAGATGCGCGTGCGCTTCGATAAGCCCCGGCATCACGAAGCGTCCGCCGATGTCGATGCGCTTAATCTCGTCGGGGACGTCTGTGAACTTGTCTGTCGGCCCGACGCGACGAATCTCTTCCCCTTCAACCCATACCGCGCCGTCCGGAAACGGCTCGTTTCCAGTGCCGTCGAAGATCCTCCCGTGCGTCAAAAGCAGGGAGCTTCCCTTTCCGTTTCGCATGACTGTTCCCCCCTTCTCGCGGCAGCTTTCGCCGCGGCCAGCGTTTCGAACTCATCATGGAGCTGGGAAAGAGCGCCTTGGCCTGCAGCACGCGCAGACGATGACTGACAGGCGCTAATTCCTAACTCTTTCCCCCCTCCGTTTCACCGCCCGATGAGGCCAAACCTCGCTTTGAACAGACCCGGAATTATGCTCCTCCTCATGCGGCATGAAAGTCAATCACGCGTTTGACCCGCTTGGCCGGGACGCCTATCGCGCGCAATCGCACGACTCTCGCGGGGGGTCACGAAGTCAACGCTATAGCGAAAACGTCGCGCAGTCCCGCACGACCCTGCTTTGTGACGCTCAGCGACCGGCTCCCGCCCAGGTGTCGTAGCGATCCCAGCTCGAAGCATCGCTCGGCGAGCGCAGCTCCCAGGCTGCCCGCCAGATGCGGGCGACGTTCGCTCCAGTCAAGGCACAGGCGCGCGAACTGCCGACGCTTAGCGCGCGCCTCTTTCAGATTTACGCCAAAGCGCACGAAAAAGCGCTCGCCGGCCGGTGGTAAACGGAAGTCGCTGCCGCACGGCTCCAGATGTTTGCGCCGTATCATCGTTTCGGTCAGCGCCACACCCAGCACGCCCGCGAGATGGTCGTAGCAGGTGCGCGCCAACCGCATCGGCACCGCTTCAAGCGCCGCGCGCCACCTAGGCTGAACGGCGTCCGCGGCAACTCTTGACACCGGCGGTACTGTATCCATACTTCGGCCATACCCGAAATGTAGAAGATATGCAAGACGCGACGGCCTGAGCCATTTCCCGGGGACTGCATTCTGAATCCCGAGGGGCAGCCGCACGACTTCGTCGCCGCGCTAGAGACAGGGGTGCTGGTCATATGCCGCGGCGGACTCGATGAGGCCCGCGAGTTCGGAGCAGTGGCGGCGTCAGTCGGGGCGCCGGCGCATCATCGCCGCTCGCCGGCAGCGCGCCACCAGTTCGTCGCGCTGGTTTTTGCCGCGATGCTCGAAGATCACGATTCCCCATTCTGGATGGGAGCGGGATTCGCGTTTATCTACCGCCTCGGTCTCGGCGTATAGCGTATCGCCGATGAACACCGGTTTAGGAAACTCCACTTTTTCGAATCCTAGGTTGCCGACGGTCGTGCCGAGCGTTGTATCTCCGACCGAAAGCCCCACGACGAGACCTAGCGTAAAAATGCTGTTGACCAGCCGCTGGCCGAACTTGGCTTTTTTCGAGAACTCCGCGTCGAGATGAAGCGGCTGCGGGTTCATCGTGAGCGCGGTGAAAAGCAAGTTGTCGGTTTCGGTGATTGTGCGCCCGGGTTGATGTTTAAAAACCTCGCCGATCGTTAGTTCCTC
>JAKAVX010000541.1 GCA_021827465.1 Deltaproteobacteria bacterium
CCATCAGTGGCCGCTCTTGGGTGGCCACCGACGCTTCATTCGGCTTTCCACCGGCTACGTCTTATAGCCGAGCTCTTTCAACAACGCGCCGGCAGTGGCTTCATAGCGCTGCTGATCGTCGCCCGACATCTCGGTGCGCCAGCGACCTACTCGCCCCGGGTCCAACGGCTGCGTCGCCCGTTTGAAAATTCCGAGAAAGACGTCGATACTTTCAGGCGTTCCTGGAGGACCGAACGGCGTCGTGTGCTCGGCCAAGCGCTCGTTCGCAAAACGATGATAGCTCAACATCTGCGAATCATACGGCAGACGAAGGAAGCGGCATGCTCGCTGCAGTTGGGCCTCCGGGTCCGCGATAAGGTCTTCGTACTTTACTTCGAGATAGCGAGAAAGCCGTTTCGCGTGTGAGCGAGCCAGCGAAATTTGATCCACCCAAAACCGAGCCTGCACATCGATATCATCACCCGGTCCGAACCAAAGCCCGCGGTACGATAGCGCAACATCGCGCCCATCCCGGATCATATGAATGAAATGGGCTTCGGGGAGCATCGCGGCAATGCCCGGCATAGAAACGCGGTACGTCGTTGTCTTGTCTCCCCAGCGGCGCTTATTGTGTGCCGTCGCGTACAGCCGGTAGAAGCAACGAACGCCGTCCGCGAGCGTGAAGGGATCAATAGCCCCAACGCACGCGGAAAGCTCCTGCGCCTCAAGGCCAAGGTTTGGCCATGTCGGCGCCGTCGTAACGACCCGCAGGAACTCCGCCCTCGAGAGACCTTCGTTCGGCATCCCCTCGCACATCAGCTCGGCCAGGAAGTGCGTCTCGCCCGGGATCGCAAGATCCGGATGCGCGTCTAGCATCATTCGCATGAGCGTTGTGCCCGATCGACCCACCCCCACGATAAACGGCGCGGGAGCCCGGTCAGCGCTCACGGCAGGAGTCGCTCAAGCGCGCAAGCATTTGGGCGACGCTTACGATGGTGTACCCGAAGGCTCGACCAGCCTCCACCAGCCTGGAGAAGCAGGATGAACTCCAGGGTTCGTGGCCCTCACCGTCTAGGCTGTGGAAGCCGAGAATCGTCCACGTCTCGGGCGCGATGCCGTCGCGAAGATCTGCGACGACCCGATCGAAATGGCGCTCTCGAACCATCCAGCTTTGAAGCGAAAAGAGATCGACGGCATTGAGGCGATTAACCAGTGGGGCATCGCCGGATGACCTCGACCGGAAGCCTGCGGCGGAAAGTCCCTCTGACGCCAAATCGACGGGAACGATATCGTTGTAAGGAAAGCAGAACGCGTACGGGCCGCCGTGCAGTTGCCGAACGATGCCCAGCGACCCGCGGATTTCTTCAAGCTGCTCGGCCGGCGACAGACGACTGAAATACGGGTGCGTAACGCTGTGCGTCTGTACGTCATGACCGGCCTCGACCAGCCGGCGCCAATCCTCCAACGTTCCGAAGTCGGTGTCGCTGAGCGTCGTCTCTTGAACCACTCGCCGAGTGAGTTCCAAGCCGCCAAGCTGCCCCGTCACAATAAAGAATGTTGCCGGATCCGGATGCAAGAGGCGAGCGGCGCGTCGCGCCCCCTTAATGAAGCCGTCGTCGAACCGAAAGGTGAGGAAGCGATTCATGGGGACCTGGAGAGGTCCGAGATCAGAAGCGCAAGATCTCTGCGCAACGTTTCGTCGCTGAAGCGCCGCAGCTCGGCGGCGTTCCATACGAGCGGCGTTGTCTCGTCTACGTCGTCGTACTGCACGTGGCTTCCCATCGCCCGCTCGCACGGATCCCAGCGCGGCTTGCGCTCGACAAAGATTTTTCGCCGGCCGTGCTCGGCCGAGCGAATCGGATAGTGCTTGAGGACGAACTTGTACGGGAAGTCGACGGCACCCGCAAAATTGGCGACGTGCCCGCCGCTGCCGATAAGGTTCACAGGTTCCGATCCTTGGAGCCAAGCTTTCTTCTGAATGAAGTGACCAGGCCGGGTGCCATACTCGAAGAACTTCAGGTCCGTCAATTTATCCCGGAAATAGTGGTGCTTCGTCGGCCTAAAATTGAGCAGCGTGAAGTCGATCCGATTCGCGCCGTATCGTTCGACAATCTGCGTCGCCGCCGCGATGGATACGCCGGGCCAGGGGGACGTTCGAACTTCGTCGGAGTCCGTGTGGAATATCCACCGCCCCGGCATCGCTGCAGCGATCTGCTCTTTGCGCCCTAGGATGGCCTCCCAGCGAAAATATCTGGCAGGTTCATCGGGAAAGCGCTCGATCGTCATGGAGCCGGGGTTCTGGGCGCACAGCCGTTCGAGGATTCCGTGCGTTCCGTCGGTCGACCAGTTGTCGATCGCGTGAAGGTCGCATCCTGCGCGCAGCCAGCTCGTGGCTACTTCCTGAACGCAGTCCTCATCGTTATACGTGGAAAGGATCGCCAGCGGTGGCTTCGCGGCAGGCGCCTCCCTGCGCGCCGCGGGCAAGCGCTGATCGTGTACCGTAAACACCGCTGGCGCCACCGCCGCGCCGTCGTCGGGAGCGTAGCCTAAGAAGCCCGGTGCAAGGCCGTTCTCGCGCAGAACGCGCACGAGCCCTATATCGCTAACGAGGACGAGAATCGCTCCGCTGTTCACGGTGCGGCGCCAGGCGTCGAGCGTTGCAGGCGACATTTCCGGCTGCCGCGTAACGTCGATCAGCGTCGCTTCGCGTTTGCTGGTTCGCGACAAGTACTCGGTGAGACGGTCCAAGAGTGCGGGCATGGATACCAGGAATCCAGGCTTAGCTGACATTCTCCGAATGACTGAGGTTTTCGACGCCAGATTGCCGCCTCCCCGCGTCAGGGAGCGTGACTCGGCCCTCTGGTGGCCGAGTTCCGGCCGAGCGGTACGGCTTCGCGTCCCGGTGGGCACGGGGAAGTCACTGTTCAGGCTCATGAGGGCGCGAATCTGCCGTTGTTTTGGCTCGAAAAGCGCGATCAACTTGGCGTTCACGCAATCGGAGGGGGGAATGCGGACGGCGGTCGAAAAGCGGAGGATTCCGGCGGCAAGGACAGGGAAAGCGACGTTTGTCTGGGCGGCAGCGTTGCGAGATGTCGCTGCGATCATCGTGGTGCCCCGGTCATTGCACTTCCCTCGGAGCGCGGGCGAGGCCAAGAACGCGGCGTAGCGGCGGCGAGCATCGCCCGCGCATTCCTGACGTCGCCGAGCACCGAAGGGTACTGACCG
>JAKAVX010000542.1 GCA_021827465.1 Deltaproteobacteria bacterium
TCGCGTGCGCGCCGCGGATCGGAAAATCCTGGTCGTCGCGCATGGTGACCGCGAGCATCCGTCCCGCGCCCTCCTCCGCCGCCATCGCGCGGATAACCGTGTACACCGGAGAAAATCTGAGCACCAGCCCGACCTGGCCGACCACCCCTGCCCGTTCGATCGCTTCGCGGATTTCGTCGGCCTCGGCCGAGTTCATCGCGAGCGGCTTCTCGCAAAAGACGTGCTTTCGGGCCGACGCCGCGCCGAGACACAACTCGCGATGGGTCGCCGTGGGAGTGCATACGAAGACCGCGTCAATCGATTCGTCGCCGAAGATTTCCTGGGCGCGGGCGGAGGCCTTCGCTTCGGGCCACTTCGAGGCGAGTTCATCGGCCGCTGCGGCGTCCACGTCATGGACCCGCGTTACGGTGACGCTGTCCGGGATCGCCTCGGAGAGCAGCCGGAGCATCAGCGAGTGCGTCCGTCCGATAAGTCCGGCGCCGATTACGCCAACCCTGACCTGCCCTTTGATCGGAGATCCCATCAGGGTTCCTTGTCCTCTTCTTCGCGTCTCAGACGCTCGCGTTCGCGCTCGCGGCGGTAGCGAGTACGCTCTTCCTCGACACGCGCCGGCGGCGCGATCGGTTTTCGGACTTTTTTCAGAATTCCCCCGCTTCGCTTGCGCCGGGTTTTCTTCACTGGGATGTGGCCGTCAAGGTTCGAATCCGACAAAGCCAAGTTGCAGCCCGCTGATAGCGCCGCCGTTCGCGCGGCGCGAAAAATATTCACCCGCCGCGCATCGCGTACACGGCCCCGCATGGGTTATCGCCTCAGGCCGAAGACCCGCGCGGAGCAGTTGCGCGGTTACGATTGCGCGCAGATCGAGATACGCCTTGCCGGGACGTCCTTCGCTGCGATGGGCTCCCGCGCTTTCGACTTCGCGCGCGAACCGGTCCGCCAACTGGGCGTCAACCTCGAAACAACACGGACCTATCGAAGGACCGAGCGCAACCCGGATCTGCGATGGGTCGGCTCCAGCGGACAGCATCGCGCGCATTGCGGTCTCGGCGATCCCGGCGATCGCGCCGCGCCATCCGGCATGAAATGCGCCCGCGACATGCGCGTGCGTATCAATCATCAGAATCGGAACGCAATCGGCGCTGAGAACGCCGAGAACAACCCCGCGCTCGGCCGTGACCATCCCGTCGCCCTCGGGACGCGCCCTGGCCGACTCCCGCGTGACGACGTGAACCGTGTTGCCATGCACCTGGCGCACCATCGCAAGGTGCGAAGCCGGTCCGATAAGCCGGCCCGCGCGGCGCCAGTTTTCCTCGACCGCATCAACCGAGTCGCCCACCATCCGCGAGAGATTGAGCGTCGCGAAGGGGCCTTCGCTGACTCCGCCCGAGCGCCCGAAAAATCCATGCGTAACGCCGGAAAGCGCAGACCACGGCGCAAGCACCGAAGGCGCGGTGTCCGAAATGGAGGATGCGTCCAATGGTTCCACGTCGCCCTGTTTGTGTGGCGAAGGATAGCCTATAATTTGAGTCTTTGGAATTTACATTCCGGGTTGGCCTATGAACGGATATCAGTATCTCATTGCGCGAAACCGCCGAATGATGAAACTCGAGGACGACCTCGCGAAGCTCAAGGCGTTGCCGGACGCCGAACGCGCAGGCGAGACGGCAAGGCTTCAGGCCGAGTTCGACCGCGAGCTGGCCGAACTCTATGAACAGGTTGCGGACGAATATCCCGGCGAGCGGAAAAAGAAAGCCCGTCCGCTGGAGAATCCCCGTTAGGCTTTACGCGGTTTGGGTCAATCAATCGTCATCAGCGGGGCGCGCACCCACAACCTGAAGAACATCTCGCTTGAAATCCCGCACGGAAAGATAACCGCTGTAACCGGCGTTTCCGGCTCCGGCAAATCAAGCCTGGTGTTCGACACGCTCTACGCCGAGGGCCAGCGCCGCTACGTGCAGAGCCTGTCCACCTACGCGCGGCTCTTCCTTGAGCGGATGGAACGGCCGGACGTTGACGAAATCTCGCGTATCCCGCCCGCGCTCGCGCTTCGCCAGAAGAACACGATCAAGAACGCCCGTTCGACGGTCGGCACCGTCACCGAGATAAACGATTACCTGCGCCTGCTGTTCGCGACGGTAGGACGCACGATTTGCCCGCGATGCACCGGCGAGGTGACCTGCGACACGCCGCAAAGCGCGGCGCGGCAAATCCTCGCGTCGCCCGGGATGTACGTGTTCCTCGCGCCGCTCGGGACGGGCTCGCGCACAATCGCGGAGACCGCGGGATGGCTCGAACAGACCGGGTTCCATCGCCTGTACCATGAGGGCGCGATGGTCGACGCGGGTGAACTGGCCGAACGCTTCGCTGCCACGCCGACGCTGCCGTCCTCGCTGATGGTGCTGATCGATCGCGTCTCGGTGACCCGCGCGGACGAGGCGGAACGAGTTCGCGAGGCGCTGGAAAAAGCGTTCGAGTTCGGCGCGGGACGGGCGCGCGCGGTGCGCGTCGAGCGGAGCAACGGATCGTTGTCGGAACTCGGCTCGTTCAATTTCGATCGGCGCTTCAACTGTTCGCGATGCGGTACGGCGTTTCCCGAGCCGAGGCCGGCGCTGTTTTCCGCGAACAGCCCGATCGGCGCGTGCCCAAAATGCGAAGGCTTCGGGCGCACGGTCGAACTCGATCTGGAAAAGGCCATTCCGAATCACAACCTGTCGCTGCGCCAGGGCCTGATCGCGCCGTGGCGAACGCCCGCGTATCGCGAGATGAACGACTGGATGCTGAGGCTCGCGCGCAGCCGGAAGATTCGCACCACCGTGCCGATGCGCGAGATGACCGACACCGAGCGTGCGTGGCTTATCGACGGCGAGCCCGGCAAGGGTTTCGACGAGGATCGGTGGCCGGGGGTGCGCGGCTTTTTCAAATGGCTCGAAAGCCGCCGCTACAAGACCCACGTCCGGATTCTTCTCGCCAAGTATCGCCGGTTTGCGTCCTGCCCCGTATGCGGCGGCGCCAAGCTCAGGCCCGAGGCGCTGAACGTCAAGGTTGAAGGGGTGACGATCGCCGACGCCGGACGGCTTTCGATCGAGGATCTCTCGAAGTGGCTCGGCAAGCTTGCGCGCAAAAAAGAGAGCGCGGCGCGCGCGGCAACCCTGCTTCGCGAGCTTCGAAACCGCGTCGGCTACCTCGAGGAAGTCGGGCTTCA
>JAKAVX010000543.1 GCA_021827465.1 Deltaproteobacteria bacterium
GCTCCTGCGAACCCATACGTCCAACGGACAAATCCGCGTGATGCAGCATCGCAAGCCACCGCTGGCGGTGGTCTGCCCCGGCAACTGCTACCGGCGCGACGAGTTGAGCGTGCGTGCCTCACCGATGTTCAGCCAGATCGAAGGCTTCATGGTCGACCACACGGGGCGGGTCACGATGGCGCATCTGAAGGGCGTACTGAGCGAATTCGCGCGCGCTTTCTATGGGCCGCAAACAGCCGTGCGCTTCCGTGCGAGCTTTTTTCCCTTCACCGAGCCCAGCGCCGAACTCGACATAAGTTGCCTGCTTTGCGCGGGCGCGGGATGCCGCGTATGCAAGCAGACTGGTTGGACCGAAATTTTGGGTTCCGGGATGATTCATCCCAACGTGCTGCGTAAGGTCGGTTACGACCCGGCGGAGTACCAAGGCTTCGCCTTTGGGATGGGTGTCGAAAGACAGGCACTGCTTAAACTAGGCGTCGACGACATGCGCCTGTTCTTCCAAAACGACCTGCGTTTCCTTGGCCAGTTTTCGTCCTTCGCCGCGAGATCGTCGTTATGAAACTGCCGCTGAGCTGGCTCGGCGAATTTGTCAGGCTCGAAGCCGACACCAGCGAGCTTTGTCGCCGCCTGACGTTGGCCGGGTTGGAGGTTGAGGGCGTCGAACGGGTCGCCCCCGGATACAGCGACATCTTCGTGGCGCGCGTGCTCAAGGTCGAGCGCCATCCCAACGCCGACCGCCTCAATCTGTGCGACGTCGACGTTGGCGCGGTCGGCCGCTTCAGCGTGGTTTGCGGCGCGCCCAACGTGACGGTCGGGATGATCGCGCCGTTTGCACGGGTGGGCGCGCGGCTCATCGGCAGCGGACACGACGGTGGCCATCGTCCGGCCAATCTGCAGGAAGCTCCCCCACTTCAGGCAGCAGTTATTCGCGGCGTGCGCTCGGAAGGGATGTTGTGTTCGGAGCGCGAGCTGGGCTTCTCCGAGGATCACGCGGGTATCCTGGCGCTGCCGGACGACGCGCCGCTGGGCGCCGATCTGGCCTCTTATTTGCGTGCGGACGATACCGTTCTCGACATCGCGATCACACCCAACCGCGGCGATTGCCTGTCGATCTTGGGGCTGGCCCGTGAAGTGGCGGCGCTGTTCGGGCTGAAGCTCATGCAGCCGACAATCAACTCCGGGTTGCTCATGTCGCGCGGCAGGCAGGCGGAGCCAGACGACCGCGGCGGTGCGCTCAGCGTCGATATATTCGCGCCCGACCTTTGCCCGCATTATGCTGGGCTGCCGATTAGCGGAGTGAAAATCGGGCCGTCGCCGATCTGGATGCGCCGCCGGCTCGGGCTGTGCGGTATGCGTGCGTTGAACAACGTGGTCGACGCGACGAATTACGTGATGCTCGAGTTGGGACAGCCGCTGCACGCGTTCGATCGCGCCCAAATCGCGGAATCCCGAATAATCGTGCGTCGCGCTGGCCAGGCGCCGGGGGGGGCGTTGGACCGTGAGTTTGTTACGCTCGATAACACGCGGCGCGCTCTCGATCCGGCCGATCTGTTGATTGCCGATCCGGAAAAGCCGCTAGCGATTGCCGGCATCATGGGCGGATTGAACTCCGAAGTTAGTGCCGCTACTACCGAGCTTGTGCTAGAGAGCGCCTACTTCGAGCCGATGACCATCGCTCGCACGGCGCGCCGTCTTGGACTTAAGAGCGAGGCCAGCTACCGTTTCGAACGGGCGATCGACCGCGCCGGACAGATTCGCGCATTGGCGCGCGTCGCCGATTTGATAAGAAAGAGCTCCGGAGGCAAAGTCTCAGGAGCAGCGGTCGACGCTGAGCCACGTCCCGCACTGGCGCGTCAGGTGATGCTGGATTTGGGCGCAGTAAATTCTATCTTGGGCGTTGCGGTTCCCGGCGCCGAGGTCCGTCAACGCTTGCGGGCGCTAGGCGCTCCGGTCAAACCTGCGGGCGCGCGGCGCCTGATGGTGGTGCCGCCGCCATTTCGTCCCGATCTAAATGAGACCGCCGACTTCGCCGAAGAGATTGCGCGGCTCAAGGGACTGAACGAGATTGTCGCCGTGCTGCCTGAGCGCGCTGCTACGCCCGCGACGCCAAACGATTACCGTGGTTTCATGCGCGCTGCGCGCGAGATGATGGTCGGCGCGGGCCTGACCGAGGTGAAGACGCTCGCATTCACGGCTCAGGCCGACAATCAGCGTTACCCAGGGATAGGCGGCGAAGCGGTGCCTGTCACCAATCCGCTCTCCGCGGAACTGGGCCAACTGCGTCTTAGCTTGATCCCTGGACTACTCAGCGCGCTGCGCTTCAATCTAAACCGGCAGGCGGCCGCGTTTCACGCTTTCGAGATTGGCAAAGTCTTTGTCATGCACGGCGGCGAGGCGAGTGAGCACGAGCTGCTGGCCGCGATAAGCTATGGCGACTTCGCGCTGGGCGCGGTGGGACAGCCTGCGACAACGGCGAGCTTCTGGACCCTCAAGGGCATTCTTGAACAATGGTTTGTCGCCCTCGGCATGGCTGCGCGCGTCGAATTCGAGGCGGTGGGCGAAGCTGAGCATCCCTTCTTGCATCCCGGGCGCGCCGCACGAGTGCTGTTCGACGGCAAAGCTATCGGGTACCTCGGCGAACTGCATCCTGCGGAAACGATAAGACTCGAATTGACCAATCCTTGCGTGCTAACTGAACTTGACTTGGCTCATTTCGTCGCCTATGGTTTTCAGCCGCATCAACAGGTCACTGCCCCACCGCGATACCCTGCCGTCCGGCGCGATCTCGCCTTGGTGGTGGAACGTGACATCTCAGCGGCTCGGGTGATTGCGGCCATTAAGGAAGTTGCATCACCGCTCTTGGAAAGTGTGGAAGTGTTCGATGTGTACGAAGGCGGATCGATAGCGCCGGGGAAAAAGAGCATGGCTCTGGCATGCCGTTACAGAGGAAAGGATCGCACGCTCACGGATGAGGAGGTGAACCGCACCCACGGAGAGTTGGTCGAAGGGGCGCGGAGGCGGCTGGGTGCAGAGTTGCGGCAGTAGAAATCCCGCTCCGGGGGAGCGGTTTGGGGGACGATACTGCGCGAAATATGACCAAGGCCGATCTCGTGGATCTAATCTACGAGCGCGTGGGCTCATCCAAAAAGGAGGCCTGCGACGTCGTGGAAGAGATCTTCAAAATTATCGAGGACAGCCTG
>JAKAVX010000544.1 GCA_021827465.1 Deltaproteobacteria bacterium
GGAAAGCTGCTCCCCGAGCGCCGCCACGAGCGCTTTCCTTACGTGCCCTCCGATCCCGCGCGCCGCGACGAACGATGCTCGGAGGTGTACGAGATCCAGGTGCAGGGGCTCGCCAAGCGGCTTCGCTCAACCGGGATCGAGCGCGTCGTGATCGGCGTTTCCGGCGGCCTTGATTCGACCCACGCGCTGCTCGTATGCGCGCAGGCGATGGACCGGCTCGGCTATCCGCGCCGCAACGTGCTCGGGTACACGATGCCGGGATTCGCGACCAGCGCGCGCACCCTTGAGCAGGCGCGCCGCCTGATGCAGGCGATCGGATGCCGGGCGCACGAGCTCGATATCCGTCCAAGCTCGCTCCAGATGCTGAAGGATATCGACCATCCCTACAGCCGCGGAGAGCCGGTTTACGACGTCACCTTCGAAAACGTGCAGGCGGGCGAGCGCACCAGCCATCTGTTCCGCCTGGCCAATATGCAGGGCGCGCTTGTGGTCGGAACCGGCGACTTGAGCGAGCTTGCGCTCGGATGGTGCACCTACGGCGTGGGCGACCACATGTCGCACTACGCGATCAATGCGAGCGTGCCGAAGACCCTTATCCAGCACATCATCCGATGGGTCGCGCAGACTGAGCGTCTCGGCACCGAAGCGAGCCGCGTACTGTTCGATATACTGGCGACCCCGATTAGCCCCGAACTGGTCCCCGGCGACGGCGCCGGCCCCGCTCAGGATACCGAGGCAGCGCTCGGCCCCTACGAGCTTCACGACTTCAGTCTCTATTACACGTTAAGGTTTGGTTATTTGCCTTCCAAGATAGCCTTTCTAGCTTACTGCGCATGGCATGATCGCGAGAGCGGGTCGTGGCCCGACATACCACCCGATCTGCGGCATAGTTACGATATTGGCGAAATAAAAAAACATCTCCGCACCTTCCTTGACCGTTTCTTCAAGTCAAGTCAGTTCAAGCGCACCTGTATCCCGAATGCGCCGAAAGTCGGTTCGGGCGGATCGCTCTCTCCGCGCGGGGATTATCGCGCTCCGAGCGACAGTGAAGCAGCGCCGTGGCTTGAAGAGCTTGAGCGGTCGGTCCCCGAGCAAGCGATCCCCTCGCTGGTAAAATCTTCCGGCCCTGCGAAGAACGCTGGTGCTTCTCAAAGTCACAGGGGTTCGCGCCACGCAGAATGACTACGACAGGCTGTTTAGTGGGTACACCGTTCGTTTAAGCCAACCGAATCGCCGGACAGTAAGATAGTCGGTCCGGAGTCGCAAAAAGCCGAACTAATCCGCTTGCGGCCCTTTTCCTAAGGTTTTGCCGAAGCTATAGGGTGAAAGGGACCGGGGGAATCAGGCGCTGATTCCTGTGTGATGATTTTCGCTCAAAGAAGGAGCGGTTCGATGTCGGAGCCGTTCGCGCAGTTGAACAAACCGCGAAATACCAAGTTCATTCGCAGCGAGAGAGCCGAGAGCGGCGACAAGGAGACGGCGGCGCGCAGTACGAGGCGCCGCCGCAAGCCGGAGGCCGCCGAAAACGAGATCCTCGACGCGGCCGAAGCCTTTCTCAGGGAACGTCCGTTCCGAGAGATGACGGTCGAGGACGTGATGTCGCGCACCGGTCTCTCGCGTCCGTCGTTCTACGAGTACTTCCGCGATCGTCATCATCTTGTGATCAAACTGGTCGAACGATTCGGCGATTCCACCTACGCGGTTGTCGAGCAGTGGCTTAACGGCCAGGGCGATCCGCTGAACGATCTGCGGGCAGGAACCGAACGGTTGGTTGCGATGTACACCGAACGCGGCTACCTGCTCCGAGCGCTTGCCGACGCGGCCAGCCACGACGCCGATGTGGAACAGGCCTACCGCGCCACGATGAACCGGCTGACCGATGCCGCCGCCGGCCGTATCAGGGCCGGGATCGAAAATGGCACGGTCAGGGACATCGACCCGTCCGAAGCCGCCGTGGCGTTGGTTCTGATGAACGAGCGCTACCTGATGGACCGGTTCGGCGGCGAGCCCAAGGCCGATCCGCAAGCGGTGGCCGATACGATTCTCGCGGTTTGGAGGCGCGTCCTGTACAAGGCGTGAACCCCTCTTTCGGACGCTGTCAGCGTCTTATCCGTGTCTTCGCGTGCGCTCGGAATCCGATGCGCAAACCTGTTAAGCTTGCCGCGGGATTTTGCGTATGCGCGAGACGCTGTACGAAACCGCCCGGCGGCTTATCGCTTTCGATACCGTAAGTTCACGCAGCGACGCTCCTGCGGCCGAGTTCCTTGCCGAGTGCTTTGAGGGCCTTGGATTCAAGGTCGCCTGCCAGCGGGTTGAGCTCTCGGGCGTGCCGCAGGTCAATGTTGTCGCCTCGGCCGGGCCTTCGGTTCCTGACGGCCTGATAATCTCCGGCCATATCGATACCGTTCCATTCGAGGGGCAACCTGGATGGACCCGCAATCCGCTCAAGATGGAAATCGAGGGCGATCGTATCTACGGGCGCGGAACCTCGGACATGAAGGGCTTTCTCGCCCAATGCGTCGAGGCGTCCGCCGCTATCGACCGCAAGAGTCTGCTTCGGCCGCTCGTGTTTCTTTTCACCGCCGACGAGGAAGTCGGATACGCGGGGGCTGAAAAGGTAGCCCCCGAACTGGCGCGCCTGCTCGGCGACGTACCGCCGCCGCGCCTGGCCTGGATCGGCGAGCCCACTTCCTACCGCGTATGCCATGCGCACAAGAGCATCGTTACCTTCGAGATTACCGTCGACGGCCGCGGCGGCCATAGCGGCACTCCCGACCAGGGCGTCAACGCAATCGCGGTGATGGGCAAGGTGCTCGAGGCAATCGGTCGTCTCCAGCACGAGCGCGCGTCGAGCCCCGATCCGCGCTTCGTCGAGACCTTTCCCGAAGCGCCGTGCGACGTGATGAACCTCGGCACGATCCACGGCGGGCTCGCGGCAAATATGATCGCCGAGCGATGCGTCGTCAAGGTCAGCTACCGCTCGCTCCCCGGCACCGATCCGCTTGCGCTTTACCGCGAGCTGGAACGGCGCGTCGCGGAGCTGGACACCCACGACCACGCGCTCGGAAAATTCCGCGCCGAGATAAGGTTCAGTCCTCCGATGGCTTATCCGTCGCTCAATTCGCCGCGCGGAACGGCGCTCGAGAAAGCATTGTTCGAGGCTACCGGCGCGACGGTCTCACGCGGGGCGCCGTTCGGC
>JAKAVX010000004.1 GCA_021827465.1 Deltaproteobacteria bacterium
ATGCTCGAAGACGAAATCGACGAAGCCTTTAAGGTATCCGCGCTCCGCCTTCCACGGGCGGACGGCGTCGGAGCCGAGCAGCGGATGGCTTCGTTCGGGAATCGGGCAGACGAATTCCATCTCGCGGACACTTCTGAGCGCCCACAGGGCCGGAGCCGCTTTTCCTTCGCCGAGCGCGATCGGCGAGGCGAGCGTGTTGTAAACGATCTCCGGTCCGCGCTCTTTCCATCGCGGATCACGCACCTGATGACGGCGCATCCCGTCCGAGAACAGCGCCGCGACGTCCTCGCGCGCCTTCCACGAATCGAGATCGCGCGCGCCGCGAAACGATTCCATGTCGAGCTTCTCGATCGCTTCATGGAGAAACACGCCGACGTTGCGTCCACCAGGCAGGTCGGCGCTTTCGCCGCTCGCCGGGATATCGCCCTTGAACTCTTCGACCGGGATGTTCGGCGAAGGCGCGCCGGCGAGCGCGTGGAGCGAGGTGTAGGACTGGATAGTCAGCGCCTGATGACGCGCGGCGAGCGCGACAAATTCGTCGTGCGCCTTGCTGTCGCCGTCGCCGTCGAGAAGCGCCTTTGGCGGAGACCACGCGAGAAGCTGTTTGTCGCTCGCCGCGGGTATCGCAGCCGCGCGCCCGCCGTCGGCGATTTCCTCGACCGAAAACAGACCGTTTCGCCGCGCGCGTGCGCTTTGACCGGATGGAAACATTTCACCGAGCCGGCGGTTGAGTGCGCCGTAGTATCCATTGAGTTTGACGGGGAACAGCGGCAGGTAGAGTTTCGCACGGGCGCGCGTCAGTCCCACGTAGAGCAGGCGTTGATTTTCCTCCACCGCCTCGCGCTGGAGTAACCCCTTGACCAATTCGTGCCCGCGCTGCCCGCCGACCGCGAACCTGACATGGCCGTCGCGATGGTACACGTCGAGCTGGTTGCGGTTGCGCCCGGCGTTCAGGCCGCCGTAGAGCACGACCACGTCCGCTTCCAGCCCCTTGCTCATGTGCACGGTCATCACCTGCACCGCCTTGCGTTCGCTTTCCAGGCGCTGGACGTTGCCCTCGGCTCCGGGCGGGTCGGCTTTCCCGGCAATATAGTCTTCGAGCATCGCGGCGATTTCGGCGAACGAAAGGCGGCGCGAGCGAGCGCACTCGAGCAGGACCTCGAAGATGTGGAGGTAATTGGTAAGCTCGCGCTCGCTGTCGGAAAGAAAAAGCTCCCGCTCGACGAGTCCGCACTCATGCAGCAGGCTCGGGAACAGCTCCGCGAACCGCTCGCGCTCGGCGAGCGCGCTCCAGTCGTACAGGCGACGGATCAACGGATCATCGGGCGCGAGGTCGCCGATAGCGGCGAGTTCGCGAAACGGAACGGCGAAGAAAGGCGTCACCCATGCCTTCAACCTGCGCGACCTGTCGCCCGGATCTTCGACCGCGCGCAGAACGTCGAGGATGTCCCCGGCTTCGTTGCTCTGGAAAAGCCCTTCCCGTTTGTAAAAGGCAAACGGCACGCCGGCTTCGCGCAGATAGCCGCCGATTTCGTCACTCTCCCATCGCGTGCGCGTCAGCACCATCACGTCGCGCGGCTCGACCTTGCGCGCGGCCGGGCCTTCGCCCGCGATTTCAATCTGATGCGCGGGATCGTTGAGAAGACGATGGATCGTCGCGGCGACGTGACGGCCGATCGTCCTGCGCATCGCGGTCGCGGAGGCTTTCCCATCCGGCGGCGCGAGATACCGCATCACGGTCACGGGAGTCACGTTCTTTCCCCGGATGCGTGCGAGGAGATTCGGTTTGCCGCAGTCTGCCGGATGGTCGTATTCGATCGCGCCGTCAAAGAACGGCGGTTTTGCGTTCTGGTCGAGGATTCCGTTCAGAGCGTCGACCATATCGCTGGTCGAGCGGAAGTTTTTGGTGAGCGGAACCGTCTTTGCGCTTTCGCGAAGAAGTTCGTTCTTCGCCCCGAGATAGGTAAAGACGTCCGCGCCGCGAAAAGCGTAGATGGCCTGCTTGGGATCGCCGACCACGTAGAGCACGTTGCCGCCGTCGCCTTCCATGAACAGGCGCCGGAAGATTCGCCATTGCAGATCGTCGGTGTCCTGAAACTCGTCGAGCAGCGCGTAGCGATAACGCGCGCGCAGTTCCTTCACCAGCGCCGCGCCGCGCGGACCGTCGATCGCGTTCCAGACCAGCGCGAGCATGTCGTTGTAATCGATCTGGCCGAGCTCGCGCTTGTCGCGTTCGAGCCTGCGCTCGATTTCGGAAAGACAGAGGTCGAGAATCCTGCCTTCGATCGATTTCTGCCCAAGCGCGACGGCGTTAAGCGCGTTCAGGTCGCGAAGTTGTTCCTGTGAAGGCTCGTCGAGGCCGTCGGGGAAACGCTTCTTGCCGGCGCCCACTTTGGCGCCGTGCGGATTGAGCAGCGTCTTGAAATCGACCGCGCCGAGCTGCGCGAGCAGCTTTTCGCCAGCGCCGCCGCACGAGCGAACCAGCTTGTCCAGCTTCGCGAGCGCGCCAATCGCAAGCTCGCGGTGCGCATTCCAAATCGCGGCTTCATCGTAGGCCTTCTTCAGCGACGCGCGATCGAAGCCGGAAAGAAAACGCCTGGCGTCCTCCAGACGCCCAGCGGGTTCGAGCGCGAGGTAGCGGCGATGGTGCGCCTCGTAGAGAAGCTGTTCGAGAGCGTCGGCTTTGGCGTTCTTCTCATCCTCGCCCGGACCCATCCACTGCGACAGCATCGCGCTGGTGTCCTTCCTGACGGCCAGGTTGTCGCGCAGCTCGGCGCGGAACGCGCGATGGAACGCGCCGCGCGAGTCCACCACGTCGAGCGCGAAACCGCTCCCGGTGAGAAACGCAAAATCGGTGAGAATCCGCTGGCAGAAGCCGTGAATCGTGAACACCGGCGCGCGTTCGAACGAATTGAGCGCCGCGTAAAGCCGCCCTCGCCCTTCGGCGTCGAGCGCAACCGGCTCGTGGCCCGGTTTGGGCTCGCCGCTCTCGCCCCGGAGAATCGCTTCGAGCGTCCTGCGGACGCGCGCGCGAAGCTCGCCGGTCGCCTTTTCGGTGAAGGTGACGATCAGGATACGCTCGGATTCGCATCGCTCCGAGAGCACCAGGTCGGCGAACAGATGCTCGATCACGTAGGTTTTGCCGGTACCCGCGCTCGCCTCGATAACCGCGTGGCGGTCGGGACTCACGTCCTTCAGAATCGCGGTACGTTGATAGATCGGGTCGGACACGTCGATACCTGCGGCTCAGCCTTCGAAAATTCCCATAATCAGCCCGAAGCGCCGTTCGATTATCGCGTCGATTTCATCGTTGTCCGGCGGTTCGAAGTCTCTCGCATTGCGCACCGGCCCGTAGTCCGACCGGCACTTGCTGAAATCGTTCTCCCGCACCCCCTCGACGATCTCGGCCGGGGTACTCGCGTCCTCTGGTTTCTTTCGCCTTACCGCTTCGACCGGAAGAAAATAATGATTGTTTCCGGATAGCAGATCCTCGACGAGGCCGGACAGGTATTTGCGCGCGTCCTCGGGGCTCGGGACCTCGAGCGTCCGGGTGAACTTCGCGACCTTGTCGTCCTTGTCGCCGCCCACGGCGGCCGCGATAAACTCGCGCGGCATCTCCTTGCCCGCGGCGGCAAGCACGATCGCGCCAAGGAAGCCGTCGAGGAAATGGCGCGCGCGTGCCTGGGCGCCGGGAATGCATCGAAGCGATCCGCCAAGATTGCCCGAAACCGGGCCGACCAGGCCGTGAAGCTTCACGCGCCGTGTGGCTTCGCCGCCTCGCACCGGAATATCGAGCGTCAGCGCGTCCATCTTCAGATCGGCGCGGGCGAATTCGCGCGCGGCGCCGAGCTGGATTTGATGCCATCCCTCGAGGTCGGCAAATCCGGTGATTTGGGCCTGCCTGATACAGAGTTCGAGCTTTTTCAGATCGCTCTGGTTTGCAATCTCGGCGAACGGCCCGACCGGCGCTTCGCCGCGAAGTTGAGAGGCCTTAAACGCCTGCGCGTATTTCTCGCCGACGTCCCCAAGCCGCCCGCGCCCGAGCCAGAACGCCTCGCGCAGCAGGATGGCCCGTCCAAGGATGGCCTCTTCCAGCGGTTCGTCCTCGTGATCTTCGCCGCCATCGCCGTCTTCGTCCACGATTCTAAGCGCGTAGCGTGCCGCGCCCTGCAGCGGACATTCGAGAAAATTCCGAAGCGCCGCGATCGGCAGCGATATGTCCTCCGCGTCCGCAACCGGCTCCGGCTTCGGAGGTTCGACAACTCGAAGCGCTTTCTCGACCAGCGGGCGCACCTCATCACCGAGCTTTTCGATCAGCGGTTCGCCGCGCGCGGGCAGCGTCGCGCCGCCGCACGAGCCCCGGAGATTCGTGCGCATCGCGGCTATACGCGCGCCGCGCCGCGCGTCGGGATCGAAGCTCACCAGTTCGGGATGCCGCCCGGTGTCGTCGCCGGGGTCGAGGTCGGGGAAATACCTGAGATCGTAGCGGCTGACCGGATGCTTCACGGTCATGGCTCCGGAGAGCGTCTCTTCATCGACCCATCCGCGCAGGATGAACTGAAGCTCGCGTATCAGCGATGAAGGCTCGAGGCTGTCGCCGGTCTGCGCGTCGCGCGACACCCAGGAAAAGAAGATCCGCTCGCGCGCGGCCAGCAGCGTCTCGAGAAACAGATAGCGGTCGCGCTCGGCGGCGCTGACGTCGCCCGCGTGGCGGCGGATAAGCCGGAGATCGAGCGGGTCGCGGCGGTCGCGCTCGGGAAACGACGACTCGCCAAGGCCGAGCATGAACACGGTGCGAAACGGAATCGACCGGAGCGCGGAGAGCGACCCGACCGCGACTCCGCGTTCGGCGTAGCGGCCCTGGCGCGATTCGGCGTCGGCGATACGCGCCATCGCAAGCTCGCGCGCGACCCGGTAGGAAACTTTGCCCACCCGCAACTCGGCGGAGTCGAGCGAAGCGAGCGCCGAAAGGCAGTCGTCGAGCACGCGCTCGCCCGCAGCGCCTTCGGGATGAACGTAGACGCCGGCGAATCCCGCAAGCAATTCCGCCCATTCGCCGAGTTCAAGCCGGGCGCTTCGGATACTCGCCGCGTCAGCGAGCATCCGCCGCGCAAGACTCAGCATCGCGGCAACCGAAGGCGCGCTTTCGGGCGCGGTCTCGTACGGCAGATATTCGTGATCGGGCGGCGCGCGGAAAATATCGGCGACTCCGCTCGGCTCGCCCGCCATGAAAACCCCGAGCGCAAGACGCTTCAGCGCCTGGTCCCAGTGAAACAGGTCGGCGGGCAGATAAGTGTTCTCGAAGTCGCGGGCGTCGGCGCCGAAAAAGATTCCGAGCGAGCGGCACCACGCCTGCCATTGCTCGGGGTCGGCGGCGGCGATACCGCCGGTAATGGCGGGATGGGTCAGTATGTGAAGAATTTCGTCGCGCGAGAAGCGCCCGTCGGGAAGGCCAAGAATCAGTTCCACCGCCTCGCTGACCCGGCTTTCCGCGTTGAAGCGCGCGTTCACCACGTTGATCGGTATTCCGTACTGCTCGGCCAGCACGGTTTCGATATGCGGCAGATACGCGTCCATCTGCGCGTCGGGAACCAGGACGGCCACATGATGGAACCGCAGCCGATCCGCATGGCCCGACGTTTCGTCGTCGCGGATCAACTGGCAAATCGCGTTGCTCGTGATTTCAACCTCGCGGCGGATGCCCGGACAGGCGAGAAAGCGGATGCTCTTGTCGTCGGGGATGCCCGCGCCGGAGGCTCTGGGCTCGGGATCCGCGCGCCGATTCATGATGCTGGATTGAAGCTGGCGAAGCAGCGTCGGTTGGCCGTCGTCGCCGGCGGCCGGATCGGCGAAATGGGAGTCGAAATCGCAGTCGGTAAGCTCGTTCAGGAGCCGGATATACTCGCGGCCGGGACGTCCCCAGAACTGGAGCGCCTGGTTATCGCCGCCAGTGCCAAGCCCGAACGGATCGTCGGACGCTTCGAGCGCGGCGCCGAGCTTCTGGGAGCGCCGCGCAAGTCCCGCGCGCGCACGCCCCGCGATATTCGGGACATCTTCCCAGAACTCCGCGCACGGGTTGAGCGCATAGATGTGAAGCTCGGCGAGCTGGCCCAGGCGGCCGAAAATCCTGATGAACTCCGGGCCCGCGTAGGAAAGGCCGAAGACATGGAGCCGACCTTGAGGCGCCCTTGCGAGGCGATCGGAATCGGCCGCCGCGATCGCGTCGGGCAGGAGCATCCATCGCTTTTCGCGTGCGTTGAGCCACTCGGGCTTCAATGCGCCGTCGGCACCGAACAGCGCTCCATAGAGAGCGCGCTGCCATCGCTCGGCATCCGCAAAATCCCCGGCTTCGATCGCTTTTCCGCGCCGCCACGCTGAAAGCATCGCGGGCCGCAGAATCGAATACTCGCGAAAGAACCTCGCCACCCGTCCGCTCAGTTGAAAGAGCCTGAGTTCGCGCTCGCCCGAGTCGCCGAAGTCCGCCAGGTAGCGGCGCACCGGCTCGAAAGCGCCGGTGCGGCCGGCAAATTCGCGCCCAAGGCATTCGAAGATCGCAAGTTCCAGTTCGTCGGCGTCGAGCACACGCAAATCCGGCTCGGCCTGCGCGAGAACCTGGGCAAGATAGCTTCTAAGGAACGGAAAACCGAGATTGGCCGCGACGCCGATTCGTTCGGCGAGCCTGAGCTTCAGGAACTCCTCGACCGCGCGGTTGGGCACGATAACCGTGGCGCGTGCGAGCGGGTCGCCTCGCTGCGATTTTTCGATCTCGTCCGCGAGCGGCGGGATGAGCTCCTCGAGACGATTGGAATAATGAAGCCGAAGCATCGCGCCCCTTTGTCAGCGTGAAAATAGGTAAAACCGTCGCCGCGGTACAAGGAGTTTATGCCATCGCGGTTGTCAACGGCTGACATCGGCGGCAATCCGCGCCGATGGGCCGCGGACGGAGCGACGGCGAGGCCTGCTGCGAAAGAGCCAAAAAACAGGGGCGGAACGCCGGTTCCGCCCCTCAATCGATTCAACTGCCAACGGGCGTCTTCAGGCTTTTCCGGCTTTCTTTTGTATCTCGGCCTCGCGCAGGTCGCGCCGGCGTATTTTTCCCGTCACGGTCATCGGGAACTCGTCCAGGAAATCGACTTCGCGCGGATATTCGTGCGCGCCGAGCTTCTTTTTGACGTGCTCCTGGATTTCGCTGACGATCTTGTCCGAGCGCTCGAAGCCGGGAAGCAGCTTGACGAAAGCCTTGACCATCTGGCCGCGCTGCGGGTCGGGAACGCCGATCACCGCGCACGAGGCGACCGCCTTGTGCTCCATGATCGAGGCCTCGACTTCGGCCGGGCCGATCCGGTAGCCCGCGCTCTTGATAACGTCGTCGGCGCGGCCCTGGAAGTAGATGTAGCCCTGGTCGTCGGCGTAGCCGGTGTCGCCGGTCAGCAGCCATTCGCCGCGGAACTTGTCGCGCATCGCCTCGGGGTTCTTCCAGTATTCCTTCATCACGACCGGATCGTCGCGCCGAAGAGCGATATCGCCGTTTTCGCCGTTCTTGAGCACCTTGCCGGTGTCGGGATCGACGATCGTCACGATATGCCCGGGGTAGGCCTTGCCGAGCGGCTCGAGGATGGGTTTTTCGAGCGCCGAGCAGGTGCCGATGAAGTAGTTCGCCTCGGTCTGGCCGAATCCCTGGTTGAACTCGACCTGCAGCTCCTGGTCCACCCATCGCGCAAGCTCGGGGCTGACCGGCTCGGCGCCGGAGACGATACATCGGAGCCGGAGCTTGGAATACTTCTCGCGCGGCTTGCTCACCTCGCGAAGCAGCTTGAGCGCGGTCGGCGGATAGAGGCCGACGGTCGCGCCGTACTTCTCGAGCAGGCGATAAGTCGCGTCGGGATCGAAGCGGCCCTTGCTCTGGTAGGCGAGCACCGGGATTCCGTACGGCCAGATTCCGAGCAGTCCGTCGAGCAGTCCGCCCGCCCACGCCCAATCGGCGGGGCTGTAGTAAAGATCGCCGTCGCGCAGGAAATTGTACGAGTAATCGATACCGTTGTGGCCGAGCACGTAGCGATGCGCGTGAAGGACGCCCTTCGGATTGCCGGTGGTGCCTGAGGTGTACATCAGGAGCACGGGATCATCGGCGGTGTTTTTCTCGACGGTCAGGTTCGGCGAGCCCTTCGTCATCAGGTCGTCGAAGGAAAGTCCGTCGCCCTTGCCGCCGACCACGATAACGTGGCGCAGGGTTTCGATCTCCTTGCGCAGGCCGTCGAGCTTGGAGAGGTTTTCGGCCTCGACCAGGATTGCGGGCGCGGCGCTGTTCGTAAGGCGATACTTGAGCGCCTCGGGGCCGAACAGCTTGGAGATAGGAAGGGCGATTGCGCCGATCCGGTAGCATGCCATGTGCGCGATAGCGGTCTCGGGGCGCTGCGGCAGATGGACCGCGACAACGTCACCGCGCTTTACCCCGAGACCCTTGAGCGCGTTGGCGAAGCGGTTGGACGCCTCGATCATCTGCGCCCATGTGTAGGTGGCCGAAGTTCCCTCGTCGTCCTCGTAGTAGAGCGCAACGCGATCGCGAAGATTGGTGTGACGATCGAGGCAATCGATCGACACATTGTAATCCGGCGCTATCTGCCATTTGTGACGCGCGTGGGCCTCGGCGATGCTTTTCGAGCCCTTTACCGTCTGTTCCTTGAGTCCGATCATCTCACTTGTCTCTTGCCGATTGTCGCGTCTCCGCCGCTCTCATCAGTGCCACGGCTCGACGATGATCTTCGCGTGCCGCTCGGGCGATCCCAGTTCCTCGAACGCGCGCGCAACGCCCTCGACCCCTACTTTACCCGTTATCAGCGGTTCGACCGGGATTTTGCCCTCGGCGATATTGTGAAGCGTGGCGGCGAACTCCTGGCCGGTGTAGCCGAGCACGAACTGCACGTTGAGTTCCTTGTTGATGCCGAACATGGGCTCGAAATGATCGCGCTCCATGCATACGCCGACCACCACCACCCGCGCGTCGCGCGGCGAGCCCTGCATGATCTGCTCGATCACGCCCGGAACGCCGACGCATTCGAAAATGACCGCGGGCCTGAGCGGAGGACCGGTCATCCACGGCGCGGCGGGCGCCGGCGCGTCGGAGTCGGCGGCGACGTCGCGCCAGCTCTCGTACGGAGATCTTTCCTTCGGGTCGATCGTCACGTCGGCGCCCATCTGGACGGCCATTTCCCGGCGCCGGGGCGAGAAGTCCGCGGCAACTATCGGCGCCGCGCCCTCCAATTTGAGCGCCGCGATAACCGCAAGTCCCACCGGACCGCATCCGATCACCAGCGGAACGTCGCGCCGATCGAGCCGCGCCTTCTGCACCGCGTGGTATCCGACCGCCATCGGCTCGGTAAGCGCCGCATGCTCGGTGGAGAGCCCGTTCGGCACCGGGAGCAGGAGCCCTTCGGTAAGCCGCATCATCTCGGCATAACCGCCCGGGTTGTCGTTTGAGTACCCGACCGTCTCCACGCCCGTGCTCCTGACCAGCACCGGCATCGAGCACACCCGCGAGCCGGGCTTGATAGCGCGAGCCGTCTGCGGGCCGTAATCGACCACTTCCGCGCAGAACTCGTGGCCCATCACGATGTCGCGGTTCAGGTCCATGACGAAAACGCCGCCCGATCGGCGCGCTCCTTCGACCAGCTTTTCGGCAAATTTGAGCGTGTGAAGGTCCGAGCCGCAGATGCCGCAGGCAAGGGTTTTCACCAGCACTTCGCCCGGTCCCGGCTCGGGTGCTGGAATATTATCTACAACGAGCTTCTTGTTCCGCATTACGGCGGCGCGCATAGGCGATCCTCCGGATTGTGAATTGTCGGGATAAGCTGCCCCAATCCCGACTTTCTGTCTCAAGCGGCCTAATCTTCACACCACGCGCCGAAATCCTCAAGTTCCAGCGCCGCGACGAGCCGAGCCGCGGACGCGGCCGGGCCCGCGGATTCCGTTGCGGGAGGTATCGCGGCTTTGTCGACGGCGGGCCGAAGCGGTGTAGAATTGAGGCGCCATGCGCGCCCTATACAGAGTCCTGATCGTCGCGACTGTGTTCGCGGCTTACTTGAACCTCCTCAGCCCGACAGCGAGCCATGCTGCCGCGCCTCACTTTGCAATCACCGCAATAGGAGCGCCCGGCAAATATCCGTCGCAGAACGAGCGATGCGCGGCCGATGTGGTCTCTGTGAATATCGGAGGTTACTGCGTTCTTACCATCGTGCGCGACCTTCAGCCCGTGGCCAGCGTCAACGACGTTACCGGACTCGCATGGCTGCCGGGCGACCGGCTGGCCTACTCGGTGAGCGGCCTGTTCGGAGATGAACCGGGTATCCACGTGTTCGAGTGCGCAACCGGCAAGTCCAGGATAATCGTCGGCAAGGGCGAGTACTTCGAACTGCTCGGCGCTTCGGCGGGCAAGGACCCGACACTGTTCTTCTTTTACAGTGCCGACGTCGCGAGCAAGACCTCGGACCAGGTCTATCAGGTAAAGATCGACGGCAGCGGGCTCGCGAAGGTTGCCGCCCCGTAATGAGCGCGTGACGCTCGCCCGTGCGGCTCGTTTGAGATCATGGGAGGAACGCCGCGGGAACGTATCATGAGACGCGTGGTTGAGATGATGGCGCTTGCGGTCTGCGTGGTCGCGCTCGGGGGATGCTGGTCGAAGACCACCCCGCAGCAATCGTTCGCCGAGGCGTTGATGCGGGGAAACTCGATGCAGGCGAGCCAGATCTGGCTGCGCATGAGTCCTGAAGACCGGCTCAAGTTCTCGCGCGGCGAAGGAATCAAGCCCGACGCAACCTCCCAGCAGGACGTCAAGCAAGGAATCATAAACCACTACCAGCAGCAGCTTGGGCAAGGCCCGAGCACCGCCGAAGAGATGGAACAGCAGGTTCCCACCTCGCTCGGCGCGAGCCTCGAAAATCTGAACAGCAGCTCTCAATCGACCGGGACATCCACTCCATCCCAGTCGCACTGACGCGGGCGATATAGATCGATTTCCTTTTCAGCGCACTCGGGCCACCGGACCACCCCGCTTTCGTGAAGCGGAGGGGAAACCGAGGGCGCTCGCCGGCAAGCCCGGCCCGGCGAGCGGTGAGCGGCTCAATCCCTGAATTCGGGGATCACGTATTTGCCGAACAGCTCGATCGACTTCATCACGTGCTCGTGCTTAAGCCCGCCGACCTGCATGATGCATAGCACGCGATCGGCTCCCGCTTTTTCGTAGCGCTTCAGCTTCTCGATACACTTGTCGGGATCGCCGACGATCACCATGTCGCGCTCGTCGATCTCTTCGAACGTGACATTGCCGTACTTCTCGTAGCGCTCGAAGAGCGGGAACTGCTTGATGACGTCCTCGTAGGGCAACGTCCCGGGCACCTTGCCGAGCATCTCCTTCGGCACGCTCGCAAGGCCGCGGAAGACGTACGTCACGTACCACATCGTGGCGTCCACGGCGCCGTTTTCGATCGCCTTCCTGGTCGTTTCGGCGCAGTGCCCAATCGTGAAAACCCCCACCTTGTCGTTGACAAACGCACCCGCCGGAGTGCATCGCTTGAGCCCGTCACGGTAGCGCTTCATCCGCTCCTGCAGCTCGGGCAGGTCGACCCACACCGTAAGCCCGAGGCATCCGAGCCCGTTCAGGCCGGCCAGTTCCCACGTCTCGGGACTGGTCGCCGCGACCCACATCGGCGGATGCGGTTTCTGGACGGGCTTGGGGATTATCGGGCGCTCGGGGATCTTGAAAAAACGTCCCTCGTAGGAAAACAGCTCCTGCGTCCACATTTGCGGGATGATCCGCACCGCCTCCTGCCACATCGCGCGCGACTCGGCGGGATCGATATCGAATCCCATCTGCTCTACAACGCTCGAGCGCCCGGTGCCGAATTCGAGCCGGCCCTTGCTCATGATATCGAGCACGGCGGCGCGCTCGGCGACGCGAATCGGATGGTTGAACTTCCAGGGCAGGAGCGCGACGCCCTGGCCGATGCGGATGTTCTGGGTTCGCTGCGCTATCGCGCCGAGAAACACCTCCGGCGCGGGCGAGTGCGAGAACTCCTCGAGAAAATGATGCTCGACTTCCCAGATCGTGTTGAAGCCCATCCTGTCGGCCAACTCGATCTGCTCAACCGCCTCCCAGTACGTGTTGTACTCGGCGTTCGGGCCCCACGGCTTGAGCATCTCCATTTCGTACAGCAGATCAATTTTCATCGGACGTCGGTCTCCGCGGCGCGATCGCGCTTGTGTGACCGGGCGCAGCTTCGCGTCCGGGTGGTACGAGTGCGAAGTCTAATTCCCCTCGTGCCCGCCTGGCAAAAGCGCGCGGTGCTCGCGGCCGGGCATCTCCTCTATTGACGGCCGGTTTGCCGCCGGTCTAAAGCCTGAACTGGCGGTGCCGGTTTCAAGGGGCGAAATGAGAACCGGAAACCGCGCAATGCACTTCATCGCCGCAACAATAGCCGGCGAATCAGCCGTTGTTTGGCCGCGGCTTATGGCCTCGATTAATCCGGCTCGGCCGCAACGGAAAGGACCTGGTTAGGCTGGGATGCTATCGCCGTATCGAGTGCTCGACCTGACGACGGAACGTGGCCTGCTATGCGGCCAGATGCTTGGCGATCTCGGCGCCGACGTAATCAAGGTGGAGCCGCCGGGCGGTTCGCCGGCGCGGAGAATCGGTCCGTTCTTCGAGGACCTGCCGCATCCCGACCGCTCTCTCTACTGGTGGGCGTACAATCGCAACAAGCGCGGAACCACGCTCGATATCACGCGCGCCGAGGGGCGCGATCTCCTGATGCGTCTCGTGTGCAGCGCGGATTTCCTTATCGAGTCCGACGATCCCGGTTATATCGCCTCGCTCGGTCTCGGTCACGAAGAGCTTCGCAAGGTTAATCCGCGGCTCATCTACGTGTCGATCTCGCCGTTCGGGCAGGACGGTCCGAAGGCTGGATACGCGGAAGCCGACTTGGTGCTGATGGCGGCCGGCGGTCCGCTGGTCCTGACCGGCGACGAAGATCGCGCGCCCGTGCGGGTCAGCCTTCCACAGGCGTACCTGCACGCGTCGGCGGACGCGGCAGTCGCCGCGCTCATCGCGCATCATGAGCGCATCGACTCGGGACTCGGACAATATATCGACGTCTCCGCGCAGCAGTCGGTCCCGATCGCCACCCAATCCGGAATCCTCGCCGCGCCCTTCGAAACCGACCAGGGTCTCAGGATCGCGGGCGGAGTCAAACTTGGATCGATCAAGGTGCAACTGGTATGGCCGGCGAAGGACGGATGGGTGTCGCTTACGTTCCTGTTCGGGTCCGGGCTCGGCGTGTTCACGAAAAAGCTGATGCATTACCTGTGGGAGCAGGGATGGTGCGACGAGGCGACGCGCGACAAGGACTGGATCGCGTATGGCGGGATGCTTCTCACCGGCGAGGAACCGCTCGAAGAGTACGAGCGCGTCAAGACGATCGTTTCGTCATTCACCGCGGCGCATACCAAGGCGGAGTTGCTCAAGCTCTCGCTCGAAAAGGGCTTTCTGTTCGCGCCCGTGACGACGGTCGAAGAGGTGGTGCACAGCGAGCATCTGCGCGCGCGCGGCTATTTCCAACCGATGGAGCATCCGGAACTCGGCCGCTCGTTCCTGTATCCCGGCCCGTTCGCAAAATTCCATCAGAGCCCGATTGCGTATCGGCGAAGGCCGCCCACCATCGGCGAGCATAACCGTGAGATTTACGCTGGCGAGATGGGACTTGGTGACGATGAGCTCGCGTCACTCGCGCGCAAGGGGATTATCTGAATGGCTCCAGCGTTGAAAGACGTAAAGATACTCGATTTCACGTGGGTGATGGCTGGCCCGGCGGCGACCCGGATGCTCGTCGAGTACGGCGCAACGATCGTCAGGGTCGAATCGCCGAGCCGGGCCGATATCGCGCGCACGCTTCAACCCTTTCGGCACAACCAGCCCGATCCGGAAGGCTCGGCGCTGTTCGGCAACTGCAACGCCGGCAAGTACGGGATCACGCTCGACCTCGGCAATCCCGCCGCGCGCGAGGTCATCCTCGATCTCGTGCGATGGGCTGACGTCGTCACCGAATCGTTCTCGCCCAAGGCGATGCGCGCGTGGGGACTCGGCTACGACGCTCTATCCGGAGTCAAGCCGGACATCATCATGATCAGCACCTGCCTGATGGGACAGACCGGCCCGCTCTCGAGCTTCGCCGGCTTCGGCAACCTGGCTGCGGCAATCTCCGGATTTCACAATCTGACCGGATGGCGGGATCGGCCGCCGGCCGGTCCGTTCGGCGCGTACACCGACTACATCGCGCCGCGCTTCACCGCAGCCGCGATACTTGCGGCGCTGGAATATCGGCGGCGCACCGGCAAGGGCCAGTATATCGATCAGTCGCAGTCGGAATCCTCACTTCATTTTCTCGGGCCGGCGCTGCTCGATTACGCGGCGAACGGACGCTCGCAGGTTCGCAACGGGAATCGCGACCCTGGGCTCGCTCCGCACGGAGTTTATCCCGCAAAAGGCGACGATCGATGGGTCGCTATCGTGTGTAGGACCGACGAGCATTTCCGAACGCTATGCCTGCTGATGGGCCGTCGCGAACTCGCTGACGATCCACGCTTCGGCATGCTGCCGGCGCGGCTGGAGAACGCCGAGCAGCTGGACGCAATCGTTTCGCAATGGACACGGACCGTCGATGAATTCGAAATAGAAAGCCGGCTTCAGGCCGAATCGATTCCCGCGCACGCGGTCGCAAACAGCCGCGAGTATTGGAAAGATCCCCAGGTCGTCCATCGCGGGCACTTCGTCGAGCTGCCCCATCCGCATCAGGGCACCACCTTCGTCGAAGGACCGCGCGCAAAGCTTTCGCGCACGCCGGGCGAAGTCAAACGCGCCGCGCCCATGCTCGGACAGGACAACCAGTACGTGCTGGAAGAAATCCTCGGCTACGACGAGGTTCGAATCGGCGAGTTGACCGCGTCGGGGGCGCTCGGATGAGACAGGCCGCGGCTTATCCCGGGAGATGCGCGGCGAAGCGAAGCCGCATGTAATCCGCGGTCCATCGCCCCGCGCCGTCGCATAGAGCCGGTTTCAACAGCTCCGCGATTTCGGCTTTTGCGCGGGTGCGGTCTTCGGAGGCAAGATCGCGGAAGAAATTCCCCGCGAACGTTTCCAGAAAGCCCTCTATACCGGCAGGAAGCGGAGTCGGGCGCGGAATCAGCGCGATATAATCGACTTCGAAACCGTGCCGCTCCAGCCGTGCGCGATAATCGTCGGCGGTCGGAAAGTACCACGGGTTGAGCGCGCGTGCGTCGATCCCGCGCCGGGCCAGCACCGCGCTTATCGCGACGACGATCGCCGCGCAGCATCCGTGCCCGCCCATCTCGGCAACGAACCGTCCGCCCGGCCTGAGAGAGCGCGCGACCCGCGAAATCATCCGGTCCGCATCGAGCATCCAATGAAGGGCCGCGTTGGAGAAGACCGCGTCGAACTCCCGCTCGAACGGCAGTTCGTAAGCGCTCACGGCACGCGCGTCGATACCGCGCGCGCGAGCCGCGCGCACCATCTCCTCGGAAGCATCGGCGCCGACCGCCGACACTGCCGCCTGAACCAGCTTTTCGGTGAGCGCACCGTCGCCGCATCCTAGATCGAGAATCCGTTCGCCCTCCCTGGGCGCGAGAAGCTCGATCACCGGCGCGCCGAGGTCCGCGACATAACGCGCGTTTCGAGCGTAGCGATCGGGATCCCAATTTTGCGTGACGGCGGGTTCTTCCATTGGATGGAAGATCATCGCTATACGGGCAAACCCGCGCAAGCCCGGGATGACGATTTGCCTTGCCGGAATGGCGACGGGTTAGTAATCAGGGTTCCCGACGGTCAGTCCTGTCCGCAGAAGGGGTGCGTCGTGTTCGAAGCGATCGACCATCTGGTTGTCGTGGTCAATGACCTTGACGAAGCTGTCAAAGCCTACGGCGCGCTCGGTTTCACGGTGGTGCGCGGCGGGCGGCATAATATTGGCACGCACAACGCGCTTATCGCCTTCGCCGACGGATCGTATATCGAACTGATCGCCTTTCTCACGCCCGTCCCATCGCATCCCTGGTACCGGGCGCTTGAGCACGGCGGTGGCCTCGTCGACTTTTGCGTCCGGAGCAACGATCTCGACGCCGACGTAGCGGCGCTCAGACGCGCGGGCGTTGCGATCGGCGATCCGGTTGCGATGTCGCGCGAGCGTCCCGACGGCTATCTGCTCAAATGGTGGCTCTCGATTCCCAGTCCGCCTTTCAACGGCGCGATTCCCTTCCTGATCAGGGACCAGACTCCGCGTGACGAGCGCGTGCCCAGCGAACGAACCCATTCGAACGGCGGGTGCGGAATCGAGCGGCTGACGATCGCAGTGCGCGATGCGGAGCGCGCCGCTTCGTGGTACGCGACAGTGCTCGCGCGCAAAGGCGAGCGCGTGGAGCGCGACGATCTGGACGCAACGGGGATTCATCTCGTCATCGGCGCGCATCGAATCGAACTGCTCGTGCCGCGTTCGTCCTCGAGCGTGCTCGTGCTGCCTCCGTCCGCGCGCGAGGCGATACCGTACGAGGCCGTTTTGACCGGAACCGCGCGCACTGCCGTAACGCTCGATCGCGAGCTTGCACAGAGCGCCCGGCTCACGATTTCCGCACACCCGGCTCCCCGCTGACGACGCGGGTTGTAAAGTTTTTCGCGAGAGGTTCGAAACGGCAGGCCGAAGGATCAGCTATCGAGTACCACAACATCAATATCAATCCCGACCGCGCGACGGCGCTCGCGCTTCGGATCGCGGCGTTCGATAAAAAGCGCCAGTTCGAGCGCCTCGTGAGCGAAGTGTTGCCGCGCGTAGCCGAGTAGACCATTTCCGGCGATCCCAACGCGCGGCCCGCGCGTAGTACAATCATCGCGGTGATCGAATCGGCGCTCAGAGTCCCGCGCATCCTCGTCGCCGCGACGGCAAGCGGGAGCGGCAAGACGACGGCAACCGTCGCGCTTGTCGCAGCGATGCGCGAGCGCGGACTTCGGGTCGCCGTGTTCAAGTGCGGCCCCGATTATCTCGATCCGACGTATCACGAACGCGCCGCGGGCGTGCGCTCGCACAACCTCGACGGCTGGATGATGGGACGCGACGCGGTGTGCGCTACTTTCGCCCGCGCCTCGCATGGCTTCGACGTAGCGGTTATCGAAGGCATGATGGGGCTCTTCGATTCATCGTCGCCGACAAGCGATGAGGGATCGAGCGCCGAGATCGCCAAATGGCTCGGCGCGCCGGTGCTGCTGGTCGTGGACGCCTCAGGAATCGCGCGGAGCATCGCCGCGACAGCACTCGGCTACGCGCGCTTCGATCCCAAGATCGACCTCGCCGGCCTGATATGCAATCGCGTCGGCGGCCGCGGGCATCTCCAGCTTCTGAGCCAGGCTTCGACGCAAACACCCGTGCTCGGCGGACTTCCCGCCCGGACGCATCTTGCGTTCCCCGAGCGTCATCTCGGACTTCGCGCGGCGGACGTGGAGTCGATGCCTGATTCGTCGATTCGCGATTGGGGTGCGCTCGCCACCGAATGGATCGACCTCGACGCGATTCTCTCGATCGCGCGTTCCGCGCCCGCGATTCAGAACCTCGAAGCGCCTGTGATTAACGCGACAACTTCGACCCGATGCCGGATCGGGGTCGCGCTCGACGATGCATTCCACTTCTATTACGAGGACAACCTCGCGCGGCTGCGCTCCCTGGGAGCCGAGCTGGTGAACTTTGCGCCGACCCGCGACGCGCGACTCCCCGACGTTGACGGGCTTTACCTGGGCGGCGGATATCCCGAAGCGCTAGCCGAGGGGCTCTCGAAAAACCGCTCGATGCTGGAAGCGGTGCGAGCGTTTGCACGCTCGGCCCGGCCGGTTTACGCGGAATGCGGAGGCCTGATGTACCTCAGCGAGGCGATCCACACGCTCGACGGCGCGACGTGGCCGATGGCCGCGGTTTTGCCGGGAATTGCCGCGATGTCCGAGCGCTTGCAGGCGCTCGGATACGTCGAAGTCGAAACTCGCGCCGAATCAATCCTCGGTCCCGCGGGCACTCGCTTCCGCGGGCATCAGTTCCGCTACTCGACACTGGAAGAAACCGGGCGCAGCGGCGAAGTCGAAAGGATATACACGGTGCATCCGCGATGGGGCGCGAGCGAGTTCGCCGAGGGCTACCGTTCGGGCAACGTTATCGGGTCGTACGTTCACGCGCATTGGGCT
>JAKAVX010000545.1 GCA_021827465.1 Deltaproteobacteria bacterium
CACATGATGCGCCGCCGTCTCGCGGGCCATCATAGTGATGATACCCTCGGTGACCCGCCAAGCATCCTTCCACACTGGCGTAGTCGGCGGGTGATAGATGTTGTCCTCGATTCCCGCCTCGTGGCCGATCGATGGTTGCTGCGCCGGCTGCTGTGCGACTGCCGGATGCGAGCCGCTGTGAATCGCGCTCGGCGCGCTCCCGCGCGTGCCGGCGGGCTCACGCTCATTCTCCAGCGCTTTGATCTTCGAGCGGACCTGGCTCTTGGCGTCGCCGAGTAGATTGAGCACCTGCGAGTGGCGGGATTCGAACCGCATCATGCACGACAGATGAAACCATCGCGAGCGATCGAACGGCCCGCCGAGCAACAACTGGTCGCCCTTGTATACATAGAACGGGCGACACTTGTCGCCCTCCAACACCACCGAGTTGTTGCGCAAATCGTTGCCCGAAAAAAAAGCCAGCACCACCATGTCGGGCGAATATTGCCAGGCGTGACTGCGCAGCGTGATTAGCTCTTGTGCCGTACCGTATGCGTCGGTACCGAAGTCCATCACCTGAACGTGCCTGCCGCCAAGCCCTTTGCATCCGCCGAGCGCGTGCTCAGCCACCGCACAGAAGGTCTGGTCGTAGGCGACGTGCGGTGCCTCAGTGAACGAGTCGCCGACCACCGCGATTCGGAACTCGCCCTGCGGCTTGGCGATCGTCCATTGAGGGCCGCGAAACCCGGCGCTGTTGACGCGCACGAAGCCCGCGCCTTCGTCGCGCTGCCATCCGGCCGCGCCCGGCTTGAGGCCCCATCCGCGTTGCGCGTCCCAGGTGTAGAGGCTCACCTTGGCGAGTCCGGTGACGCGCACCGTGACCTCCGCGATGGCGAATGCCAGCGCGACGCCAGCCAGCACCAGCGCGAAATTGGCGAAGCCGCGCGACTTTCTGTTCATAGGCATGTTGTTCTGAAGCATAAAGGCCAGATTACGGGTCCGGGGCTACTCCTCCGGTACTAAGTCCATTGCATGGAGCTTGCGTGCCGCTATGAATGTGGCCGCGGGCGGCTGACGACGAGCCGTCCGCGGCCACGATATAAGTCTCGATTCGCGCAGACCGGGCTTTGACCAGCGATCGCTCGCCGCGCTCGAAAGGCGGACTTTCGAGTATCCGGTTATTCGGTTCAGCTTGTCGAAATTCGGCGGCTCGCTACTCCGGTCTATTTACGAGCTGGTTCACTGCTCTACTTGGCGCATCGCAGAATGTTTTTCGGGTAGAAAGCAGAGCTTACCCACATCTTGCAGGCCCAGGGCAAAAACCAGCCGTCCATATCCTATAAACATTGCGATTCTCCAACCGAGTTGGAGAATTTCACTTTCTGAAAAATGCTCGCGCAGGCGGATAAACAATTCATCGGAAGTCTTCAGATGTTCACCAGCCAGCACTTCAGCAAATTTGATCGCCGCCTTTTCACGGGGACTGAACAGCGCACTCTGCTCGAAGGACGGAAGAGCCGCGAGCATCTCGTCGGTAAGTCCTTGCTGCCTCGCCGAGGCATAATCGGCGCGTATTCAAAGCTGGCACTGATTGTATTCAGCTACTTTATGCCGGACCAGTTCGGTAAGTTTGACGCTGATCCCTCCGCCGTCATTCATGATGTGGGCGTAATAAAATGTGACGAATTGCTTATACAGATCGGGCGTGTGCGCGAAGTACTGAATCCACTCCGAACCGCCGAGCGCTTCGTCGCTTGCGCGCATTATCGCCTTCATTTCTGAATCAAGACGCTCCAGCGGAACCTTGCTGATGCGCTCCATAAAGTGTCTCCTCGCTTAATTTGTTTGAATCGGAGATTTCCGATTCACACTCCGTCCCCCACACTGGGTAATAGAACCGAACGGCCTTTTCATTGCAAGATTTGTATCCGGTTTTTCGGCCGGATGTTTTCAGCCGCGTGGGTAAGGGACACGTCCGCCTTCCGTGACGTACCCAAGACGCGGATTTCACTAGATGATTTTGCGCTCGCGCAACGAGGCGATGGCGGCTTCGTCGAGGCCCAGTTCCGCGCGCAGGAAGTCGTCGCTGTCCGCGCCGAGCGCTGGTGCCAGGGATCGCGGCTCGGCCGCCTCGGCGTTCATCCGAAGAGGGGAGGTCCAGATGGTGATGCGCCCCAGACGCGGGTCGTCGATCTCGCGCAGCATCCCGCGCTCATGCAGATGCGGATCGGTCATCACCTCGGGCAACTCTTTGACGATGCCGCAGAAGACGTCCGCCCCGTTGAGCATCGCCATCAACGCCTCGCGCGTGTGCTCGCGCGTCCAGTCCGAGACTATCTCGTCAACCTCGTCGATATTCGCCGCGCGTGCTTTCGGACTATTGAAACGCTCGTCCGTGGCCAGTTCCGGACGTCCCATCACTTCGCACATCCGACGCCATCGCGGATGGTCCGCAGCAAGGATCAACACGTAGCCGTCGCTCGCAGGGTATACATTGTAGGGCGCGATCACGCCGCCGGCGGAGCGGTTGCCGTCGCGTGTGCGAGTGATCCCCAACCCGTAGTAGGCGCCTATATGGGTGGTCAGCGTGGGCACGACCGCGTCCTGAAGCGCGACTTCGACCAGCATCCCCTCGCCAGTGCGGTCGCGGTTACGGAGCGCGCCGAGTATGGCGGCGGCTAGATGGATGCCGCCGAGCATATCGACGATGGCGGGTCCGGCTTTCATCGGCGGGCCGTCGGCTTCGCCCGTAGTGGCCAGCACGCCGCTCATTGCCTGCACCACCGGGTCGAAGGCCGGAAGGTCACGATAGCGCCCGCTCAGCCCGTAGCCCTTGCCGCTCGCGTAGATGAGCCGCGGATTGATTGCGCGCAACACCTCGTAGCCGAGACCGAAGCCTTCCATCGCACCATAGGCGAAATTCTCGGCCACGACGTCGGTTCTCGCGACCAATCGCTTGAAAATATCGCGCCCCTCGGGGCTCTTTAGGTTGAGCGTTATCGATCGCTTGTTGGCGTTGAGGGTCGCGAACCCGATGCTGATTGCGCGGCCGGGTGCGCGGTACAACGCGCGCATACCCTCTCCATGTCCTGGCGGTTCGACCTTGATGACGTCGGCGCCGAGATACGAGAGCAGCAGGGTTCCGTACGGGCCGTTGTAGAAGTGGGTGAGATCGAGCACCCGGATGTCGTCGAGCGGGTGAACTGGCACTAAGC
>JAKAVX010000546.1 GCA_021827465.1 Deltaproteobacteria bacterium
TGCCCGGCCAACACCTTTCCGTTGTTCCTGCCGCCAAGGGTCGCGCTGGTTGTGACGATTCACGACGTCATGTACCTGATGCCGCAAAAGCAGATGGGCGGACGCTTTTCGGTCTATCAGCGGTTGGGCCGTGCGTATCGCAGGCTCGTAGTCCGTCGTCTTCGGCGTCGCACGGCTTCGCTGCTTACCGTTTCGAACCGCTCCGCCCAGGATGTTGCGGCATACCTTGGCGTTCCGCGCGCGACAATCACCGTGACTCACGAGGCGGCGCCGCCGCAGTTTCGGCGTATTGACGGGCAGAGCGACGGCCTCAACGCCATTCGCGCCCGGCGAAACCTCGATGGCGACTTCATACTGGCGCTCGGCGGAATCGACCCACGCAAAAACACCGACGCCGTATTGATGGCGTATTTGGAGTTTCGACGGCGTTCCAACCTGCGTCACAAGCTCGCGGTGGTGGGCCTGCCCGCCGGCGCAACCGCACGCTTCGCGCGAATCGCCGAGCGCGCCGGGCTGGCGCAGGACGTGGAGTTCCCGGGGTTCGTGTCCGACGACGAGCTGGTATCGCTCTACAACGCGGCGTCGATGTTCGTCTACCCATCGCGCTACGAGGGTTTCGGACTCCCGGTGCTCGAGGCGATGTCGTGCGGTACGCCGGTAATCGCCTCGACCGCGGGAGCGGTGCCGGAAGTGGCCGGAGACGCGGCGATTCTCGTCGATCCCGACGATATGCGGGCGCTCTCCGACGCGATCATCGGCCTGGCGAGCGACACGAGCGCGCGAAGAGTGCTGTCGGCGAAGGGTTTGCGGCGAGCAAGCGAATTCTCGTGGGCGCGATGCGCCCGCGAAACAATAGATGCATATGAGCGTACGCACCCCTATGAATATTCTGTTCGTGACCGCGCGCCTACCGTATCCGCCGATACAAGGTGACAGGCTTCGCGCCTATCATCAGATTCGGCTTCTCTCTCGCCGGCACAGGATTACGCTGGTTAGCCCGATCGATGCGGGCGAGAAACAGCATCTTGTGCATCTGGAGAGTTTCTGCGAGCGGGTGATCCCGGTCGGAGTTTCGCGCGCGAGGCGTTTGGCGTCGCTTTGCAAGGCCCCGTTCAGCAGACTGCCGGCGCAGACGCTCTATTGGTTCGACGCGCGGCTGGCCAATACCGTCGCCCGCGAGACGGCCGAACATGACTACGACCTCGCCCACGTGCAGCTTATCCGCGTGGCTCCCGTGCTGTCGGCGCTCAATGCAAAGACTCGCGTCATCGATCTGGTTGACGCGCTTTCCCTCAATTTCAACCGCCGCGCCGAGCGCGAGCACCTTGCCTTGAAGGCGCTCATGCGATGGGAGGCGCGCAGGCTCGGCCGCTACGAGCGCTCGCTCGCGGCGGCGTACGATGGCGTGATCGTATGCTCGCCGCTGGACCAGCGGGCGATCGGCGCATCCGAGCCGATCCAGGTCGTGCCCAACGGAGTGGACACGTCCGAGTTTGCCTATCGCCAGGATCTGCGCGAGTTGAGTTCCATAGTGTTCAGCGGCCGGATGGCCTACTTTCCGAATGCCGACGGCGCGGTATGGTTCGCAAATGAGGTTTTTCCGATCATCAAGCGCTCGCTTCCCTCGGTCCGGTTCCGGATAGTCGGCGCCGATCCTCCGCCGCGCGTCCGACAACTCGCCGCGATTCCCGGCGTCGAGATTACCGGATACGTACCGAGCGTTACCGACCATTTGCAGCGCGCGACGGTTGCGGTGTCGCCACTGCTCGCGGGCTCAGGGATGCAGCTCAAGCTGCTGGAAGCGATGGCGTGCGGAACGCCGGTGGTTGCGACTCCGCGCTCGACGGGAGGATTAACCGCGCAGAACGGTCATCATCTGATGATCGCGGATGGTTGTTCGTCGTTCGCGGAGCAGGTCGTACGGCTGCTTCGCGACCCCGGCCTGCGGATCTGGATGGGCCGCAACGCCCGCCGCCTCGTCGAAGAACGCTATTCCTGGGAATTGTCGGTCGCAGCGCTGGAAAAAGTCTACGAGACCGCAATGTCGGCCGAGTACCTGAAGCCCGCAAGCGCTGGCGCAACGCCGTGGACAAGACGGGCTCCGCGCCGCACTCCGATTGTCACCGGCGAAACCGGCCGGCGTCTTCCCACGCCCTGAATCACAGTTTTCTTCCTGAAGCTCGACAGCCGGCGACGCCGCAAGGGTATTTATCCTGTTGAGGTCGTATCATGTTTGCACCGAAAGGACTTAGCACCAAGCTCGCCCTGCTGCTGAGCGGAGATTTCATGCTCTCCGCGGCCACGATCTACGTGCTTTCGATCGGAGATGGTCCGCTTGGCGTGGCGCCGATCCAGCCGTATCTCGTCGCGCCGCTTCTCGGCGTTCTCTACCTGGGTGCCCTTTATTTCCAGGACCTTTACGCGCTCGAGCGGCATCCGCGTTCAACCTATTGGATCGTGGCGTCGACTCTGGGCGCGACGGCCGAAGTCAACTTCCTTTTGCTCCTTGCGGCGCTATTCGTTCCGGCCTTGAATCTCGGAGCACCGTTCTATGTATCGGAAATTATAGTCACTGGCGCGACTCTGGTGGCATGGCGTGTCTGCGCGCACTATTTTCTTTTCAGGCGACTTGGTATCGGGGTGATGGCGCTGGGTATTGGCGAAGCCGGCCCGATTGTGGCTGACGAAATCACCCGACGAGGCCATCTGGGCTACAATTTCCTCGGCTACGCGGCGTTAACCGCGACGGACAGGCCCGTCGAACGCGGCCAGTTGCGGCGCCACGATTCGGTACCGGTCCATACGGCATCATCGGTCGCGGAACTCGCGGCGCGCTTTTCGCTGGACATCCTGGTGGTTCTGAATCCCGGGGCTTCGATTCGCGAACTGGTCCGATGCCGGACGCAGGGGATCGAAGTTCTGGACTTTCATTCCTTTTACGAACGCATCACGGGCCGACTGCCGGTTTCGCTGCTCGACGAGGGATGGCTGCTGGCTTCGGGAGGCACATTGCACTCGCGACGGCGCCGTGCGATCAAGCGCGCGATCGATCTTGCCATAGCGACGCTGCTCGCAATCCTGATGGTGCCGATAGTGCTCGTGGTCGCGCTCGCTATTAAGCTGGATTCCGAAGGGCCGCTTTTGTACTCGCAGGATCGGGTCGGCCTCGATGGAGCAGTATTTCGCGTGTA